>PNOB01000047.1 GCA_013824585.1 Desulfobacterium sp.
CGCAGCATCTGATACTACCTTTGCAGGTGATTATGCATTTACCGGTATTCCGACAACTGTTCATGGCAGCCTCACTTACAGAATCACTGTAACCATGGATGGATATCAAAGATTTGAAGGGTATATCACTCCGGATGCAACCGATCCTGATGATGATACAGATACTTTGGGCGGCAACAACAATACGATTGATACAGTATACAACATGATCGGAAACGTCTACCTTTTCCCTCTGGGAGAAACAGCAGCAGATGTCAATGTGTATGTTGAATACAACAATGAAAGAATTTCCGGTGCAACCGTATATCTGGAACAGGATACTGCAAACAACGCAGAAACAGCAGAAGAAAGCATCGCAGCCAACCAATTGGTTGCATCTACCGGCCAACTGGTGAACCTTTCTGCTACAACAGGTGCTGATGGTCGGGCTATTTTTTCCGGCTCCAATCTGGTTCTGGGCGGTCGATACAGAATTACTGTTCTTCCAATCGTATATGAAGGTGTACAGCTTGCTCTGAACGATGAGGCCGTTGCCGCTTTTATCGTTGGAACCACTGTGAATACTCAGGTTGTAAATATGGCTGACACGGCGCCGGGTACCGAGGATAATGGTCTCTATATCGTATATGCATCCAACAATGATGATGAAGATATCGTTTCCACCGGAGTTCTTACCCTCGTCTTCAGCAAACCAGTCGGTATCGTCAGTGAAGACGCATTCACAGCTATTTTGAACAATGAATCAACAGCGGTTTTGGATGTTACTGATGGAGTTACTGCAGCGATGTCAGCAGATGGTCTTACAATGACACTGACACCGATTTTTTCTACAGCAATTGTGCCTTATAACCCCAGCAATCCAGCTGGGCCACCCGCTGATATAAACATGTCAATTACCTATACTGGTGGCCAGGTGTATCTGCTAGGTGACAATCGCGCTGAGGCGCTTACCATTTTGATAGGTGGTGCGGATGGTGTTCAATACCTTGATGGTAACGATGTGGGCCGAGATGTTCAGATGACACCACCGGTAACTAATTAAACCAGACCAGTAATACGAATCGGAGAATTAGAACCATTATATAGTGGTTCTAATTCCCTTAACAAAAAACGGCTTTGCATAACATTATTAACATGTTCTACAAAGCCGTTTTCTTTTTTTATCGTTACTGTAAAACAGCTTTTTTTGAAGGAAGAAATGCTGCTGAACAAATCCGATTTTTTCTCCGGTTCCGGAGCAGACCCGATCATTTATAGAAATTCCCCCAGGAAGCCAATTCTCTATAAAAACCATTTTTCCGCTTGCATAGCGCTTTGGATCTATTTATATAGATAACCTTATTTGATGCAGAAAGAATAAAAAATCGGATTGGCAAAAACTATATATCAATACAACTGTGAAAATATCATGACGAAAAACACCTTACGAAGAAATATTGAACATGTGGGATGGGGGCAGCTTACCTATGAAATCAGAAAGATTGTCGCTGTTGGTCGTGCCCTTGAAAAATTAGGCGTATCCATCACATGGGAAAATATCGGTGACCCGGTTCAAAAAGGAGAAAAAGTTCCCCAATGGATCAAGGATATCATCTGCAATCTCACTGCTGAAGATAAAACCTATGGCTATGTGGATACAAAAGGCGTGATTGAAGCCCGGGAGTTTCTGGCTGCACAGGTTAATAAAAGAAAAGGGCATCAAATTACTGCTGAAGATATCCTGTTTTTCAACGGGCTGGGTGATGCAGTAGCAAAAATATTCACGTACCTGCGAAGAGAAGCAAGAGTCATTGGCCCTTCCCCTGCCTACTCCACTCATTCCTCAGCAGAAGCTGCACATTCCGGTTATGATCATCTGACCTATGAACTGGACCCGGAAAACAACTGGATACCGGATCTGGTAGATCTTGAAAACAAAATTAAATACAATGATTCCATAGCCGGAATGTTGTTGATCAACCCGGATAACCCCACAGGGGCTGTTTATCCGCGCCCATTGCTTGAAAAAATGATCGATATCGCGAAAAAATACAACATCTTTGTGCTGTGCGATGAAATCTATGCTCATATTGTATTCAATGGTGCGGAAACGGTTCATTTAAGTGAAGTGATCGGTGAGGTTCCCGGTATTGCATTACGAGGGATTTCAAAGGAATTCCCATGGCCAGGTGCCCGATGTGGATGGATCGAAATTTTCAACCAGGATAAACATCCTGTTTTTCAACACTATATTCAAAGCATTACCAACGCCAAAATGCTTGAAGTCTGTTCAACCAGTCTCCCCCAATATGCAATCCCAATGGTTATGGGTCATCCACTGTATATTGACCACCTTAAAAATCGAAATAAAATGTTTGAGGCCCGAGCAAACGAAGCATTTGAAATCTTTTCCAATGTTAAAGGAATCCACGTCACCAGGCCTCAGGGTGCATTTTATATGTCCATTCTGTTTAACGATAATGTATTAAACAGCAGGCAGTATCTTCCCATTGACAATAAAGAGGCAAAAGCCTTTGTGGAAGAAAAGGTGATGAATGTCGAACCGGATAAACGTTTTGTTTATTATCTATTGGGCGCAACCGGAATTTGTGTAGTACCACTTACGGGGTTCTGCTGTTCCAGACAGGGTTTCAGGATTACACTTCTGGAAACAGACGATAAAAAAAGGCTTCAGACCTGGAAGACAATAACAGACATGATCAACATATATTTAAGATCTTCCTGATCTCACTTCAGCCGTTCCCTTTCCTGAAATTCATGGAAATTCTCAGCGACAGGGAACTGTTGTTATCAATTTATTTACATATTAGCCAATTTCAAAAGTCTGTTGTTGTAGTTCCGGCGAAAGCCGGACACACAGTAAAGCGTAGCGCTATCCAGTATTTTCAGTTCTTTTCTGGACATCGGCTTTCGCCGGTGTGACGCTTTTTAATCGTTTTGAAATTGGCTCATATGATCAATTTTCAGTATATTTCTCAATGCTTTTTCTTTGAGCAACCCTTTCCGAGGTGATGCAAAGATAATCAAGAAGAATTTTTTCAGCTTCTGTCATCATGGGGTCAAATTTATCCGCTTCATCATCCTTTTCCACCTGATTCAACTCATCATCCTCATTATTCTCTAACTCCGAAACATCTGCGAGAAGTGCCTCCCCTTGTATTGTCCGTCGCATATTTTCAAGCTCAAAACGCTTACGCTCAGACTCTTCCTGTTCCTTTTTTCGAATACTTTCATTGAGGGAAATAAATTCCTTTGTTCTCGCCTCCTTTAAGCGCTCAATGCCTTTAGACAGATACAGAAATCCCGGGTCATCATTCGCTCTTTTTTCATGGAGTGCGCGTAACTGATCAAGTTTTGAAGAAATCTCCGGTAAGGGTTGATATCTAACTTTTCCGATTGTATCCCAGGGTAAAGATTCCGGCAAAGCGCTTTCACCAATTTTTTCTTTATCATACACTTCAGGGAAAACGATATCCGGAACAACACCCTTATTCTGTGTACTCTCGCCGGATATGCGATAAAATTTGCCCCTTGTAATTTTTAACTGTCCTTTTTTAAGGTTTTCCAGAGACTGAACCGTACCTTTACCGAATGACTGCGTACCGATGACAATTCCCCTGTTGTAATCCTGGATTGCACCGGCAAAGATCTCCGAAGCAGATGCACTCATCCGGTTAATCATGACAACCAATGGCCCTTCATATGCAATGTCCTTGTCCGGATCCTTCAGAGTGGCTGTATATCCACTTTCCTTACGTACCTGTACGATAGGCCCTTCTGTAATAAATAATCCGGTCAGGGCTTTGGCTTCTTCCAATGCACCTCCCCCATTATCTCTGAGATCAACAATCACACCATCGACCTTTTCCTGAACAAGCTCTTCCAGTAATCGCTTTACATCCCGCGTCGTACTTTTATAATCTACTTTGCCTTCCAGATAAGCATCAAAATCAATATAGAATGTCGGAATAACAACAATACCTATCTTATATGAAATACCACGAGACTCGATTTTTACTATCTTTTTTTGAGCTGCCTGTTCTTCAAGTTTGACCGTATCTCTTGTAATTTTAATCAGTTTTGTATTGTTATCATCCACCGAATCAACAGGTATCACCTCAAGTCTAACCACTGTCTTTTTCGGACCCCGGATCAGATCCACAACCTCATCAAGACGCCAACCCACCACATTTACAATCTCTTTATCATCGTCTTGCCCCACTCCAACAATTCGATCACCCGGTTTTAACAGCCCTGATTTCTCGGCAGGTCCGGCAGGAATTAACCGTACGATTTTTGTATACTCATTAGAACCCTGGAGGACAGCTCCGATACCATCCAAAGAAAGTTTCATCAGAATATCAAAATTTTTTGAAATTTGCGGTGAAAAATATTGTGTATGAGGATCAAAAATTTGTGTAAGAGAATTCATATAGGTCCAGAACACATCTTCACCATTCCTTAGTTTGACCCTATTGATTTGACTGGTATAGCGTTTTTGGAGTAACTCTTTTATTTTATCCAGTTCTTTTCCGGAAAGCTTAAGGTTGATCACCTCATTTTTAATTCGTTTGCGCCAAAGGTCATCCAGTTCTGTCGTGTTCAGGGGCCATGGTGAATCCTTTCGATCGATTTCCAACTGCTCATCCGTCTGAAAATTAAAATGATCCATCTCTTTTTCAAGCAGACCGATAACGAATTGAAGCCTTTCAATGACTCGGCGCTGATAGCGATTATATATCATGAAAACCGGTTTCAAATCGTCCTGTTTCATGGCATCATCCAGACAGTATTTCAAAACCTGAAAATCATCGATATCGGACTTCAAAAAATAAAGTCGATTCCAATCCAGATCTTCAATATAACGTGTAAAAACCTTGTTAGACAGAACATCATCAATCTTCTGTTTTTTGTAGTGGTAATCTTTTAAAAAGTTCAAAACCTCTGCACTGATCTTCTCATGGTCCTTTTCCGGAAAAAAATAAACAGTATCCTTATCCGATTGGATGGCAGGGCAGGTTGATATGCTTGAAACTCTTTCCAGTGCACAACCATTCAAAGAGATACTATTGATAATCAATGCACTGACGATAAGAACAACAAGGGTAAAAATAATTCGTTTTGGTTGTAAAAAATTCATACATTGTTCCTTTTAATCACAGGGAAGTAGTAGTCAAAATTAAATCTCAGTATTAATAATATATGCATCCAAATCATCCTCCGGAACATAGGTTGCTGAAATGACCTTATCACGAACGGAAACACCGGCTTTATGAACGGAATTCACATCTCCGGACACCATTGGATGCCAATCCTCCAAACTTTTACCTTCAAAAACTCTTCGGTAGGCACATGTTTTCGGCAACCAGCTTATTTCCCGGATCACTTTTGGATTGATCACCAGACAGTCCGGAACATTATGAATTCTATCCTGATACTCAAGGCATCTGCAGGTCCAAGTATCCAGGTATCGACACGCTACGCTTGTATAAAAAACCTTACCACTATTCTCATCTTCCAGCTTTTCAAGGCAGCATCGCCCACAGCCATCGCACAGCTTTTCCCATTCTTCTGTTGTCATCTGTTCAAGAGTTTTTCTTTCCCAGAACGGTTTTTTTGATTTGCTCATCTTAAAAAAATCGATCTTTTCAGCCTGTCCGTCAACAGGAACAAGCATAGAGTAATATAAAAATATTTCTTTCATCATTTATTTTGAAAATATACCATTTTGTCTGTATGGTTACAAGGAATGTAATCGTAATTATCCATTTCTTTTTACACCGATGGAGGTTTTTGACATGAACGGCAATGTGGCAATCGAAGCAATAGCGTATGATCTTCCCTTTCATCGAATCTCTTCAGAATTTATTGAAGAGCAAGTCTCCACCACCATGGCTCGTCTGAGAATCCCCCCTGGACAGCTTATTGGTTTGACCGGTATCCGTGAACGCAGATTCTGGCCCCCAGGGGTTATGCCAAGCGATGTTGCAACCAGGGCTGCACGAAAAGTAATTGAGATGACGTCCATTGATCCGGACAAGATCGGATGTCTGATCAGCACTTCTGTCTGTAAAGATTACGTTGAACCTTCTGTTGCTGCACTGGTGCATGGTAATCTGGGTCTTTCATCCACATGCTTGAATTTTGACATCAGTAACGCATGTCTGGGCTTCATCACCGGAATGAATAATGTCATTATGATGATTGAAACCGGTATGATTCAATATGGAATCGTAGTGGCCGGAGAAGGTTCCCGTGAACCCGTCGAAGCAACAATACAACGCCTTCAATCACCGGAAACGACCGTACGAGACTTTTTCAACAACTTTGCTACATTAACGCTGGGCTCCGGTGCGGCTGCCATTTTGCTCTGTCATAAAGATATTTCACATACAAACCACATTATCAACGGATCAGTGAATTTAGCTGCGACAGAACATTGCAGACTGTGTTTAGGGCAAAAAGACCAGATGATTGCTGATGCCGCAAATGTCATGATCCATGGTGTTGAACTGGCTTATCAAACCTGGAAGCTGGCTGAAAAAACAATTGAAAATTGGAGTGACCAAACTATTCATCACTACATTCCTCATCAGGTTAGTGCCCGGAATATGGAAGCATTAACCAAAAAACTGAAAATTACACCGGGAAAAGCCCATCTGAACTTTCAAAAACTTGGAAACATCGGGCCCGCAGCCATTCCCATAACTCTGGGTATGGCGGAAGAAGAAAAGCGGCTAATGCCTGGAGACCATATTGCGCTTATGGGAATCGGAAGCGGACTAAACTGTACGATGATGAGTATTACCTGGTGAGGAAATGAAATCAAGCGACAGTACGCTTTTGTTTTTTGCCATTTTGAAAGCTCTTTTTCTTGGGTGCAAGGGTTGCCTCACTGCACCTTGTATCCACAGCCGGATACCCAAGAAGTCCGTTAACCTCTCGAATCATCCCTTCGCTAACCTTAAGTTTTAATTCCTCCGGCAATTGTAAAACAGTTTCCGTAGAACCTGGGATCAGAAGGTGCAGATACCCCGAGCAGGTTCCTGGATATGCCTTCAGAATTGTATGCAATTTTTCAAGCATTGTTTTGTCGGCACTTTCCAGGTCAACCTCAATATGAACGCTTGCCGTCCATGTTTCTTCTGCTTTGTCCATGGGTACTACCGACTCAGCAAGCAGCTTCACTCCTTTTTCATCCTTCTGTGCCTCACCCTGTATCAGAATGGGAAAATCATTGATCAGAAATTGTGACACAGCCTCATACACATTTGGGAAAAATACAGCTTCCACAGCGCCATGCATATCTTCCAGGTTCACAAATGCCATGGGATCGCCCTTTTTCGTTCGAATGATCTTACAACTGCTGATCGTTCCCCCGATACGCACCGCTGACTTGTCCTTTACCTCACCGATGGTCAACGCATTTGCATTGGTGTATTTTGATATAATTTCATTATATTGATCTAGTGGATGACCAGAGATATAGAACCCAAGAGCTTCCTTTTCCAGGTTCAACCGTTCTTTTTCTCCCCACTCATTCATATCCGACATCGACGGCTTGTTGATATTCTGTGATTTCTCCCCGCCCATATCAAATAAACTCATCTGTTTATCTGCTTTTTCCCTTTGAACGGTCTGTCCATAATCCAGTGCACCTTCCAAAGAAGCCATCATCTGAGACCGGAAATGGCCTGTTGAATCAAATGCACCACACTTAATGAGGCTCTCTAAAACTCTCTTATTCACCTTTCGCAAATCAACCCGTTCACAGAAGGCAAAAAGGGAAGAAAAAGGACCTTTTTTTCCTCTTTCCTCAATGATCGCTTCAATGGCACCTTCTCCGACATTTTTCACGGCAACCAACCCAAAACGGATTTTAGAATCCGAAACCGTAAATTCAACAACGCTCTCATTAATATCCGGAGGCAGCACTTGAATGGAATGACTTCGGCATTCTGCGATATATTTTACTACCCCATCTATGGAATTCATTTCGCTGGTGAGAAGGGCAGCCATAAATTCAACCGGGTAATGGGCTTTCAGGTAAGCGGTTTGATATGCGATCAAAGCATATGCGGCACTATGGGACTTATTAAAGCCGTATCCGCCAAACTTTTCCATAAGGTCAAAAATCTTCTCTGCCTTATCCAGAGGCAAATTGTTGTTTTTGGCCCCTTCGATAAAAAGCGCCCGGTGCTTTGCCATCAATCCGACATCTTTCTTCCCCATTGCCTTTCGCAGTTCATCCGCATCTGCCATACGATAACTGGCAAGAGCTCCGGCGATTTTCATAACCTGCTCTTGATATAAAATAACTCCGTACGTTTCTTTCAATATTGGTTCAAGTTCAGGCAGCAGATACTCTACGGGTTCACGGCCGTGTTTTCGTTCCACATAATCATCCACCATTCCGGAATCCAGGGGTCCAGGACGATAAAGGGCTACAAGTGCGGTAACATCTTCAAAACATTCCGGCTTTAAACGCACCAGTAGATCCTTCATTCCGGAACTTTCCAACTGGAAAACACCGGTGGTATCTCCTGAAGAAAGCAGTTTGTATGTATCCGCATCTTTGAAATCAATTTCAAGAAGATCCGGAGGTGTTTTCCCCTGTCCGCGAATCAATTGCAGCGTATTTTCAATCACTGTCAGGTTGCGAAGCCCCAGAAAATCAAATTTTACCAACCCGATCTGCTCCACCCGTTTCATATCAAACTGGGTGACAACCTCACCTTTTTTTCCTTTATACAATGGCAGATACTCAACAAGTTTTTTATCACCAATGACGACACCTGCAGCATGTGTAGAAGCATGTCTGGGGAGACCCTCCAATACCCTGCAAATGTTAATCAGCTTCGCAACCTTCGGATCTTTTTCTACCAGATCCATGAGTTTTGGTTCTTGCGCAAGAGCTGCATCCAGACTGATATTCAATACATCCGGTACCATTTTGGCGATGGCATCCACCTCACTCAAGGGGATATCAAGGGCGCGCCCGACATCCCGGATCACCGCACGGGTCATCAGTTTTCCAAAGGTAATGATCTGGGCAACAAACTCCCCGCCGCCATAACGGTCAACAACATATTTAAAAACCTTCTCCCTTCCGTTTATACAAAAGTCCACGTCAATATCCGGCATACTGATACGGGCAGGATTCAGAAACCGTTCAAAAATCAATCCATGCTCTATGGGATCAAGATCCGTAATCGATAGTGAATAGGCCACCATACTTCCTGCTGCTGAGCCCCTGCCGGGTCCAACAGGTACGTTGTTTTCTTTTCCAAAACGGATAAAATCCGCTACAATCAGGAAATAGCTGGGAAATCCCATATCATTGATGATTTTGATCTCATAATTCAGACGCTCATCATAGACTGCCTGATTAAAATCCGGATTTTTCGCTCTGATCTGTTTCAGTCTTTTTTCATATCCCTTCCGGACCTCCTTCTCAAACAACTCTTCTGTTGTTAATCCGGAATCTGAACTGAATTGAGGAAAATGATAGGTGTTAAAATCAAATTCGATTTCACATTGTTCAGCGATTTTGGCTGTATTCTCTATGGCTCCGGGATAGTGTCCCAGCGTTTTGATCATCTCTTCCTTGGATTTAAAATATAACTGATCCGTGCTGAACCGGAACCGCTCTGTATCATTCACCGTTCTTCCGGTCTGAATACACAGAAGCACATCATGGGCACTCACATCACCCTGATCCAGGTAATGGCAGTCATTTGTCGCAACCATGGGAATCGATAATCTACGGCTCATGTCCAGGAGCCCTTGATTAACCCGCTCTTGAACCTCGATTCCATTGTATTGAACCTCTAAATAGAAATTACCCTCTCCAAAAACATCCAGATAAAATAGGGCTGCCTCATCTGCCTGCTCAATTTTTCCCGCTTTAATCAAACTCGGAATTTCTCCATGCAGACATGCTGAGAGAGCGATCAAACCATTGCTGTGTTGTCTTAAAATTGTCTTATCAATTCTAGGTTTATAATAAAAACCTTCAAGCTGAGCCACGGTTGTGAGTTTACACAGATTGCGATACCCTTCCTGATTTTTGGCCAGCAACACCAGATGGGAAAGCCCCTTATGATCGATCGTTGTTTTATCGGCAAGCGTCCGGGGAGCGATATAACACTCACATCCGATAATGGGTTTTATTCCAGCCTTCTTTGCTTTCTCATAAAACTCAATTGTACCGAACATGGTGCCATGATCGGTTACCGCAATGGCATCCATCCCATACTCAATCGCTCTTTTAAAAAGAGGGTCAAGCCGGATCGCACCATCCAGAAGGCTGTATTGGGTGTGAACATGCAGATGAACAAATTTTTGATCTGTTTGAGACATCGTTGAACCAATATTAATCAAGTCGATAATTCGGAGCTTCTTTGGTAATAATCACATCATGAACATGACTTTCTCTCAGACCAGCAGCGCTGATTTTTACAAATCGGGCTTTTTCCCTGAGCTCTTCGATGGTTCTGCTCCCGACATACCCCATCCCTGCCTTTAATCCACCGATAAGCTGCTGAATATTAGAAGTTATAGTCCCCTTGTAAGGGACTCTGCCCACAATACCCTCCGGGACAAGCTTGTCATCTTCCACCTCTTCTGTCTGATAATAACGATCACGGCTCCCTTTTTTCATGGCTTCAAGAGAACCCATCCCCCGATAAACCTTATAACTCCTACCTTGTAAAAAGATTGTTTCACCTGGACTTTCTTCTGTTCCGGCAAACAACCCTCCAAGCATGACACTATGGGCACCTGCTCCGATGGCTTTGGTAATATCACCGGAAAACTTGATACCACCGTCTGCAATAAGAGGGATTCCTGTCTTATTGGATATGGCTCTGCAATTCAGAATCGCCGTGATCTGGGGAACCCCGACACCGGCAACAATACGGGTCGTGCAGATCGAACCAGGCCCGATTCCGACTTTTACGGCATCCACTCCAGCATTGATCAGTGCTTCGGCTCCATCTGCGGTTGCAACATTCCCTGCAACAAGCTCCATTTTGGGGAAACTGCTTTTCAACTTTTTTACAGCCCGAATGACATTTCCAGAATGCCCGTGGGAAGTATCGATAACCAGAATATCTGCACCGGCCTTCAACAAAGCTTCTGCTCTGGCTTCCATATCGTCACCAACACCCACGGCTGCTCCGACTCGAAGGCGTCCCATACTGTCTTTACATGCCTTAGGATATTTCTTTATTTTTTCAATATCTTTAATAGTTATCATCCCGGTCAACTGGCCTTTGGAATCCACAACAAGCAACTTCTCAATGCGATGTTCATGAAGCAATTTCTTGGATTCTTCAAGATCAATCCCTTCGGAAACTGTTACCAAATTTTCTTTAGTCATGACTTCAGATACTTTTTTATCCAATTTTGTCTCAAAACGAAGGTCCCGATTGGTCACAATCCCCACCAGTTGATTACCTTTTATCACGGGCACGCCCGAAATCCGGTATTGTTTCATCAAAGCATGTACATCCTCAATGGTCTTATCCGGATGAACCGTTACAGGATCAACAATCATTCCGCTTTCCGATTTTTTAACCTGATCAACCTCACGGGCCTGCTCCTCAATGCTCAAATTACGATGAATAAAACCGATCCCCCCGGCCCGGGCCATGCTTATCGAGGTTCTTGATTCCGTTACCGTATCCATTGCAGCACTTACAATCGGGATATTCAGGGAAATATTTCTTGTCAGTCTAGTACTGGTATCCACATCCTTGGGCACAATGTCTGAATAGCTTGGCAGCAAGAGTACATCGTCAAAAGAAAAAGCCTCTTCAGGTGGTATTTTTGTCATGGGTTTCCTCCGGAAAAAATGTTGGGTCTATGTTTTAGCTGCAAATTCTGTAAGGTTTTCTTTCTCATCAATATGCAGCTTTTTTCAACAAAATAAAGAGATAAAGGCTCTGTGTGTCCATGTGGAAGCGGAAATTGTCCAGATTGATTCGATCTCTATTAACCGTGGTGAATACCAAATGGATACTTCTTTAGCAATAAATTATTTGGTATTCTTAATTCATGGTTTGACGATTGGAATACCACTTTTATTTTCCGGCAACCTGTAGTAATATTTTGGTCATTAGAGTCACCGGGGTCACCTCCAGCGTTTTTTACGGCATATAATATCAAGTGACTCCCAATTATAAAAAAGAAATAACAATTCAAGTCCTTTACATCCAATACTGAAAAGAAAATGCTGATCAAAATAAATCCAATCAACCCACAGGAACGGTTAATTCTCCAAGTGACAGAATGCTTAAAGCGAGGTGGGATTATTGCATATCCAACCGATACCTATTATGGTATCGGGTGTGATATCCTGAATAAGAGGGCAATTGAAAAAATTTATGCCCTGAAGCAACGGGATCGTGACAAACCTTTCAGTTTTATCTGTTCAAGCCTTAAAAATATCAGTCAATATGCAAAGGTTACCAACTATACCTATAAAACCATGAAGCGCCTATTACCTGGGCCTTACACGTTTGTCCTTGAAGGTTCCCGGATGGTACCCAAAATCATGCTGACCAAACGGAAAACAGCCGGTATCCGGGTTCCTGACAATCGGATCTGTATTGCACTGGTAGAGATCCTTGGAAATTCAATTATTTCAACAAGTGCAACAAAACCGGATGGAACCATATTTCATGATCCTTCATTGATCCATGACTATTTTGGAAAACGGCTTGATATGGTTATTGATGGAGGTCCGGTTGAAGGGAAACCATCCAGTGTAATCAAATTAATCGATGACACACCTGAAATCATACGCAGAGGTCAGGGTGATGTCAGTATTTTTGAATAATACTCTGATCATTACCTACCGGTAGGTGGTTGGAATAAATATCCGGCAGTCATATGGGATCTGAATGTATTTTCAAGTAATTGGTTAACCGATGAACTCATGAATTGTTTCAGAAGGTCCATTCCCTTTTCTTCTGGGTATATCCTGGATATTTTCCCTTTGATTCCTCCAAGTCGCCCTGCCCATTCAATCGCATCTTCAAGATTCCCGATACGGTCAATCAAACCCAATCCTTTGGCTTCCTCTCCTGTAAATATTCGACCATCTGCCAGGGATTTCATTTTTTGATAATCCATGGATCTTCCCTTGGATGCATCTTTGACAAACTGATGATGGATTTGATTTACGAAACCCTGCAATATCTTTTTTTCCTGTTCGGTCATCTCTCTTACCGGCGACCCCATATCCTTAAACTCACCGCTTTTGATAACGATCGGGATAAGTCCTATTTTCTGGAAAATTTCCTGAAAATTGGTATACCCCATAATGACACCAATACTCCCGGTAATTGTACCGGGATTCGCCATAATTCCGTTGGCTCCGGCTGCGATATAGTAACCTCCTGATGCTGCAACTGCGCCCATGGAAGCGATAACTTTTTTCTGCTTCACGGTTTTTTGGATTTCATGGAATATTTCCTGGGAAGGGCCTACGCCTCCTCCAGGGGAATCAATACGAAGAACAATGGCCTTAATCGATTCATCTTCACGATAATTTTTAATATTTTCAATGATGGATTTTGAATCTACAATAACACCCGTGATTTCGATAATGCCTACCTTATCACCTGAAACAAATCCACTCCCTCTGCCTCCGGATTTTAAAATAAATGAAATCAGTATAATAAAACTGAAAGTAGCAATGGACATGGTTATCATAAAAAAAAGAAAAGGATGTCTGCGTGAAAACATGATGATTCAATCCCTCCTGTCAGCTTCTTCAAGGTAATGGCTGACACCCGTGATTCCTCCATGAGAAAACCGAGAGGTTGCTTGTTATTTCTAAGATAAAAAAGGCGCCGAGATGAAAACTCCCGGCGCCTAACGAATTCAACAAAGATACCGCTTATTAAGAAAATTACTCTTTTGTATTTTCCTTTTCAGGGGCCTCAGATACCTGGCCGGATGTCTTGCCAGATGATTTTCGAGCAGTTTCTTTCTCTACGCTATCACCTAGTTTTTCGTGAAGGCTTTCACTCAGAATCTCACCAAAAGAAGAGGTCGCCGGTTTCATATTGGTCACATAGTCCTTAAGCAAACTTTCTTCATCATCAAACTCAAGCCGCTTTATGGAGAGACCAATTCTTCGTTCATCCGTATTTACATTCATAACCTTGGCTGTCAGAGTTTCACCAACATTATACTGTCCGACCGGGGTTTTAATTTTTTCTTTACTGATTTCAGAGACATGAACCAGGCCTTCGATTCCTTCCTCCAACTCTACAAAGATCCCAAAATCGGTGACATTGGTGACAATACCACTGATTTCCTTTCCGACTTCATACCGCTCTTTAACCGTTTTCCAAGGATCTGGCTGTAACTGTTTAATACCCAGTGAGAACCGTTCACTTCCTTTATCGATGTCCAAAACAATTGCTTGGACCACATCCCCTTTTTTGTACACTTCAGATGGATGTTTGATCCGTTTGGTCCATGAGATATCAGAGATATGAACCAGTCCGTCAATATCATCATCAATTCCGATAAATAACCCGAAATCAGTAATGTTTTTTATCTTGCCTTCAATGGTTGTTCCTATGGGATATTTTTCACTGATGACTTCCCATGGGTTTGGTGCAATCTGCTTCATACCCAGAGAAATTCTTCTGTTTTCAGGCCGAATGTCCAATACCATTGCTTCAATTGTATCGCCCGCATTAACAACCTTGGATGGGTGTCTGATTTTTCTTGTCCAGGACATTTCCGAAACATGGATCAAACCTTCAACACCCTCTTCCAATTCGACAAATGCGCCATAGTCTGTTAAACTCACAACCGTTCCGGTGACCCTTGATCCGACTGCGTATTTTTGAGATGCAATTGTCCATGGATCCGGAGCAAGTTGTTTCATGCCCAAGGAAACCCGTTCTTTCTGAAGATCGAAAGAGAGAACTTTTACATCAATTTCATCACCAACTGTAAAAAGTTCTGAGGGATGTTTTACGCGGCCCCAGGAAATATCGGTAATATGAAGAAGTCCATCAACACCGCCCAAATCCACAAAGACTCCATATTCGGTGATATTCTTCACCGTACCTTTCATAACCTGTCCCTCGGAAATGGATGAAAGCGTCGTGCTTCTCTTGGATTCCCGTTCTGATTCCAGTATTGCCCTTCTTGAGAGTACAATATTGCTGCGTTTACGATTATATTTTAGTATCTTGAATGATAAGGTCTGCCCGACCATTTCATCCAGATTCCGAATCGGTCTTAAATCAGCCTGTGAGCCTGGAAGAAATGCCTGTAGCCCAACATCAACAGAAAAGCCGCCTTTTACGCGACTGACAATAACCCCTTCAACAGTTCCATCATTTTCATAAGTTTCACGAATTGACTCCCAAACCTTAACCTTGGCAGCCTTTTCTTTGGACAGGACAACGCGTTCCTCTTCCTCATCCCAAAACTCAACCATCACATCAACTTCATCATTGATGTTGGCTATTATCTCGCCGTTTTCATCCTTAAATTCATGAATTCTGATCTGTCCTTCAGACTTATAACCAATATCAACCAGAACATAATCTTTATCCACGGCAATAATCCTGCCTTTAACAACCTCGCCCTCTGCGAATCGTTTGAAACTCTCTTCATACAAACTCATCAGCTTTTCCATACTTTCTTCCTGCATGGCATTTGACTGATCTGCATCAACTGACGAATCCATTGTCGGCATTGCATTTGATTCTGATAAATTTTTTTCGTTTACATTTTCGCTATTTGTGATCTCTTCCATTAATAAAAATTCCCCCTTAACCGTATTTTTTTTTGCTCCAAACCCAGAGGTTGAAACAAGTCGAATCTTATACCAGAGTACATTTTAAAAAACAATGAATATTGATTAAAAGTTGTTTTCTATTGTATTTTTTATGTAATGGCTGGAGGGAGAGAGTCAAAATAGAATTTGTGAAAAATCGAATTAAAGAATAATATCAATCTTATTTCAACCTTGTTCGAAAAAACACACAGAAAACTGGTTTATGGATACGGAATTAAAAATTCAGAAAATAAAAAAAATTTTTCACAAAAAGGATTGAAAGCCCTTTTCTGGTCAAACCTTACCCTCTGAGCCAATTTCAAAACGGTTTAAAAGCGTCACACCGGCGAAAGCCGATGTCCAAAAAAGAACTGAAAATACTAGATAGCGCTACGCTTTACTGCGTGTCCGGCTTTCGCCGGAACTACAACAATAGACTTTTGAAATTGGCTCCTCTTTTTTCCACGACCTTCAGCATTTTTTCAATCGCCGCATCCAAGGTCAACTCTGTGGTATCAATATGAACCGCATCATCCGCTGCTTTCAACGGAGCAACTGCACGCGTGCTGTCATCCCTGTCTCTCTGAATAATATCTTTTTCCACCTCTTCCAGGGTTTGTGATGAGATATTTTTCATTTCATTGAACCGCCTGATTGCCCGAATATGGGGGGAGGCATCCAGAAAAAATTTTACCTCTGCCTCCGGGAAAACCACGGTTCCCATATCTCTTCCCTCAAACACCACCCTCTTCTCAAGACCGATCTCCTTTTGTAGATTCAAAAGAAAGGATCGAACAACCGGTCTGGCAGAAACCGCTGAGGCTTTCATTGCCATTTCTGGGGTACGTATCCTGTCTGTGATATCTTTTTCATTGGAAAATAGCCTCAACTGTTTATCAATAAATTCAAATCGCAATGAAAGCTGATTGCACATCTCTTCCAGAGCTTTGTCATCATCTGAAGAGATTCCACGATGGATTGCCTCAAAAGCAACACCGCGATAAAGGGCTCCTGTATCAATATAACGGTAGCCAAGTCGTTCTGCCAAAATCTTACTGAGTGTTGTTTTTCCAGCACCTGCAGGGCCATCGATAGTGATTAAAAAAGCTTCCTTACTTTTCACAAAACCTTCTCCAATGCTTTGATGAACCGTTTGTTTTCCGTTTCCAGCCCAATGGTAAGGCGGATATAGTCCGGAAATCCATATGATGTCATGGATCGGACGATAACGCCTTCCTGAAGTAAATTTTTAAAGACCCGATCTGCATCTCCAACCCTGATCATTAAAAAGTTAGCCTGAGAAGGCAGATATGGGATTCCCATTTTATCAAGGGTAATATAAATGTAACTCAGACCATTGTGTACCAGCGCCAGTGTTTTTTCCAGAAAGTCAATATCATCAAGCGCTGCTGTTGCCGCAGATTGAGCCAGGGAATTTACATTAAA
>PNOB01000048.1 GCA_013824585.1 Desulfobacterium sp.
CAAACAGCTTGCCCGGTTATTCCCTTCCTTTTTTAATGATATCGGGGCAGAAGGTGAGCTCCGTGACATTTCCACACGCCTGGATGAGATTTGCCATCGAAAGGATATCCTGATTCATTTTCTTCGCAAACAAGGTCATGTGGAGAGCAGCAACCGGATCATCGGGTTCATTGAAGCAACCCTGCTTTACTGGCGAACCAGAAATAAAGATCATATTGAACCGTTTATCCCTCCGTCTATTTATGAAGATATAACCACCAGCGGACCGTATATTGATGGTGTCAATCAGGTAATGATTGAACTGGAAAAAAAAGGTATCTCAAAACCGAATGACTTTCTTGCCATCAATCAAGAGGAACTGAAAAAACAGATTGAAACCATTTCCGGAGTATCCTCCATTGATCAGGAACGGGTGGAACTGGCCATCTCCTTCTACAAGCTGACCAACCAGAAATACAATCTGAATTTTATTGAGATAGACCATTATATCAGTCAGTTAAGCACAGAAGCCCTGCCCAACCTCCATCAACTGAAAGATGCATTACAAGAACCGGATCTGAAACAGAGAATCAATAAACTGCTCGACTATATCGGACTTTTAAAAAATCTGATTCTCAGCAGCCACGAATATGAAATCCGTGAGGATATCTATCAAAAAAGACATATTACCGTGGATATCCCGTCCATGTACGGAAGTTATCATGAGATGAAATTTGATGCACTGGGACTTACTTTCAGGATTGAATCTCTGCTCAATGTTCTGTTTGAAGAGCTGGTGGACAGTATTGACCTTACCCTGATTACCAAAACATCTTTTTTTCAGATTTTCGACCGTTTTAAACTTTTTGATCAAGCGCTTGAACTGGATGGAATATCAACCGGAGAATTCAAACGTCAGATGGATTTCCTGTCCCATGCCCTCCAGACAAGAGGGTTTTCATACACTCAGTATCTGGATATCTTCAAGGGGTTTGCCCTTGCAGTCAGGAATATCATTAACGACCATTTTAACAATATTCACAGTCGCAATCTGAACCGGATTCTTTCTCAATTGCCAAAAGATCAAATTCTCCCCAAATACCTTCCCAAAGAACAGATGGATGATGATGAGAAACTCATGCATCGGATTTCTGAAATCTTTTTCCGGGAAAAAATAGCCCTTGCATTGGGGCTTGCGCAGTTGGATCTTCTGCTGAGCCGTATTTTAAACATTCTGTACAAGCAGTCAGAACGTTTGCCCAAAGAGAACCTTCTCCTTCTCCTGAACTATGATCCTCATCGGGCCATGACATCCATTGATGAGCCCCCGAAGGGGTCGCACAGTATTATTAACCTGGGAAACAAAGGGCTGAACCTTCTGAAACTGAAAAGCTATGGATGGCCGATTCCACCGGGCTTTATCATCACAACCGAGGTTTTCCGTTGCCAGAAAGTAATCGAGAGCTATCGACCGGCTGGAGACAATTTCAGGCAGCAGGTTTTAAGTCAGGTAATGGCCCTTGAAAAAACCTCAGGTAAAAAATTTGGAAATCCGGAGAATCCCCTGCTCCTGTCTGTCCGGAGCGGATCAGCCATTTCACAGCCCGGCATGATGGACACTATGTTAAATGTTTGTATTAATGAAGAGATTGCAAAGGGAATTGCAGAAAAAACAGGAAACGCATGGTTTGCCTGGGATAATTATCGGCGATTTCTGCAATGCTACGGCATGGCCTTTGGATTGAAACGGGATGACTTTGACGCGATCATCGGCGATTATAAACAGAAGATGGATACTCCCTATAAAAGCGGACTTACCGGCAAACAGATGAAAAAAGTTGCACTGGCTTATAAAACTCTAATCCTGGATGCCGGGATTGAGATCATTGAAGATCCGTTTGAGCAACTCCTGGTCTGTATTCAAAGTATTTTTGAATCCTGGGAGAAGGAAAAGGCAAAGGCTTATCGAAAAATTATGGGGATATCCGATGACTGGGGAACTGCGGCAATTGTCCAGGCAATGGTTTTTGGTAATATTTCAGATATGTCCGGTACCGGTGTGCTGTTTACCCACAGTCCAAGAATGTCAAGCGATTCCCTTCGATTGTGGGGTGACTTTACAGTTGAAAATCAGGGAGAAGATGTGGTTTCCGGACTGGTCAAAACCCTGCCGATTTCTAAGGTGCAACAGACCATTGAACAGCGGGAAACCGATATCACCCTGGAAACCCATTTCCCTGAGATCTACAATACATTAAAAGAATATGTTTTTCAGCTCATCTACGATAAGGGCTGGAGCCCTCAGGAGATGGAATTTACCTTTGAAGGTCCTTCTCGAAAAGATCTGTTCCTGCTTCAAACCCGGGATATGGCCATGCGGGAAATGAAGAAAAAAATGATTTTCGATCTGGAGGAGATTCTCTCGAAAGAAATTTTTCTTGGACATGGAATCGGGGTCAGTGGAGGAGCCATGAGCGGGAGGATCGTCTTTACACTGGATGAAATCAAAAAATGGCGAAAAACCGAACCCAAATGTTTGCTAATCCTTATCAGAGGTGATACGGTTCCGGATGATATCCTTGAAATTCATGCAAGTGACGGTCTCCTGACAGCAAGAGGAGGCTTAACTTCCCACGCAGCAGTAGTGGCACACCGATTGGAAAAAACTTGTGTTGTGGGTTGCGGAAATCTGATATGTGATGAGAAAAGAAAAACAGCGATATTTAACAGCACTTGTTTACAATCCGGCGACTTCATCAGTATTGATGGCCAGGAAGGCTCTGTCTACAAAGGATTGATACGGGTAAAGCAGAAATAACCCGGATGATCATTTGACTGCCTCGTGTATATTTAAAAACAGACGGAGAGGATCGATATGAAAAATTCATCAATTAATAACAATTTAAAAAAACTGGGTATCAATGGTTTGGGAAGAATTGGCAAACTCAGTTTATGGCAGCATGTTGGAAGAAGATATTTTAATGAACTGGTTGTGAACGTAGGCCGCGGGGTTGGGACTTCCCTGGCAGATATCGCCCATTATGTGGAAAGAGACTCTTCCTATGGTCTGCTTCACGGTTTCCTTCATGGCTACAATGCTGAGCCGGTTATCCATGACCTTGATGAAAAAAACAGCACCATGATGATCAACAATACCCGGGTCTGCTTTTTGCGCGAAAACCGGAATCCTGCTGACATTGGATGGAAAGACCATGATGTGCAGATTGTTGTGGACACCACAGGACAATTTCTGGACCCGACCCTGCCGGCAAAAGCCCCAAAAGGATCGATCCGGGGACACCTGGATGCAGGTGCAAAAAAAGTGATTGTTTCCGCTCCTTTTAAAATCAAGGGTCAGGGAGTTCCCATGCCGGAGGATGCCGTAACGACAGTGATGGGTATTAATGGAAATGACTATGACCCGCGGTGTCACAGCATCATTTCAAATGCTTCCTGTACGACAAACTGTCTTGCCCATATGATCAAGCCCCTGATAGATGTTCTGGGATCCAAACGGATTTTATCCGCCTCGATGGCCACAATTCATGCAGCAACAGGATCGCAATCGGTTCTCGACAAACTACCCAAAACCGGAAATACAGATCTCCGAAAAAGCAGAAGCATCATGAACAATATTATCCTGACAACCACAGGAGCTGCCAAAGCGCTGAGACTTGTGATTCCGGAAATGGAAGGGATCGGATTTATCGCTGAATCGGTCAGGATTCCCACAAGCACCGGATCTCTGATCATCCTGGTCATCAACATTCAGGAAGAGCTTAATGGTGTTCCTGTTCGAAGAGAGTTTTTAAACAACATCTACCGTCAGGCAGCAAAAGATGATCCAAACCAATATCTCCACTTTACGGAAAAACAAAATGTTTCCGTAGACATCATCGGAATACCGAGAGCTGCCGCCATTATCGAAGGGCATGAAACCCATACCCGCACAGCTGAAGTGTCCATTGATATGGGGCAGGTACCCAATCTCAGCAAGGAGATCACTGCAGCCCTGAAAGATACCTTTGTACGGATTCCGGTTACACAGGCTGTTATTTATGGATGGTATGACAATGAATTGGGGAGTTATGTAAACATGCTCAGTGACAGGACAGTGTCGATCGCTGAAACCATGTAAAAATCAGAAACCCATTTGTTGTCATGTCTGATCACGTTCGGCATGAAGGGATTAGCTTATTTCTTTTCGTCCAGTTCCTTTCGGATCGTATGGGCCATCTCCTCCATCGTAATCGGTTTATTGAGAAGACTTTTCACGCCGATCCTTTGAGCCTTTTCCTGCGTCATTACTTTGCTGAAGCCGCTGCATATGATAATGGGAATGTCTGAACGGATTTTTTTTATTTCCATGGCAAGCTTATCCCCTGACATCTCCGGCATGGTCATGTCGGTTATGACAATATCATATTTATCCGGATTGGCACGAAATGCTTCCAGGGCATCATATGAACTAGTCCTGCCCTCAACTTTATAACCCAGATCATTCAGCATTTCGATACCGATATCCACCAAAAACTTCTCATCATCAACAAACAACACCTGTTCATTACCTGTTGGTAAATCCAAAATACTGCTTTCCATTTCCGGTATCTCCTTTTCAATAACGGGGAACAGAACAAAAAAGGTTGTTCCGACACCCGGCTTACTGGACACTTTAATATCGCCGCCACAATCAGCAACAATACCGTGAACTATGGCAAGCCCCATACCCGTACCCTCTGTCACCTTCTTTGTTGTAAAATACGGCTCAAAAATATGAGACATTGTTTCTTCATCCATTCCGATTCCTGTGTCGCTTACTGTCAGCCTGAGGTATTTTCCCGGTTCAAGGTCATTATAATGGATCACATCATCGGCTGTCAGCTCCACTTGCGAAAGTTCGACATGCAACTCCCCGCCCTCTGCTTCCATGGCTTGAGAAGCATTGACACATAAATTCATAAGTACTTGATGAATTTGTGTCTGATCCGCCATGACCGCACCAAGGTTTGAAACCACATTATGAGTAATCTCTATTGTGGAAGGAGTCGTCGGTCGGATCAATTTCAACACCTCCTTAAAAATTAAACCAATATCAACGGGTATTTTTTCAACCTTTGTCTGACGGCTGAATGCCAGGATCTGATGAACAAGGCTTTTTGCCCGCTCACTGGATGCCGTAAGTTGATGGATATATTTTTGAACCTTGTCATTCCCCTGGGAATTCAGCAACACCAGTTGAGAATATCCCAGTATAGCAGATAATATATTATTGAAATCATGTGCAATACCCCCTGCCAATGTACCAATGGCCTCCATTTTTTGAGCTTGGCGCAATTTCATTTCCAGTCTTTTCTTTTCTTCTTCCGCCTCTCTGTTTTTTGTAATATCCAGAAGCTGCCCTATGGTTTTGACCTGGCCACGGGAATCATGGATTGTGTTTCCCGTGAATTTTACACGCCTTATTTCTCCTGTTTTCCTCCGGATGTTAAACTCATATTTTGATTGAACAGATTCTCCCTGCTGTCTTCTTCTGTATCGATCGGCAACAAGATCCACACTCTCATCATCCAGAACAATCCGAAAATCTTCACCAATCAGTTCCTCACAAGAGCGACCGGTAATTGTGCAAAATTCTTCATTTACATACAGGAATTTGTAATTTGATCCAATAAGGATAATCCCGTCATGGGAGTTTTCCACAATCGACCGAAACTGTGCTTCATTTTCACGCAACACTTCCATTGAACGTTTTTTCTCGGTAATGTCGGTTGAGATCCCAACCGTCCCGATCAATTCACCATTATGATTTTTATATGGGGTAAATGTTGTCTCAAAAATAGACTTTTGAACATGACTTTCCGAAGTAAAAAATTTCCCAGCCAATGCTCTCTCTATATCGTGGATGATTTTTGGATGATCCTTAAATAGTCTAAAAATCGATTTACCAACTATCTTAGTTGATTGGACACCCAAAACCATCCTCCCTTTTCCTTCAAAAAGAGTGACATCACCTTTTAAATCCACGATAAAAATAACGCCTGGAGCATTTTCAATAATGGTACGAAATTTCCTTTCGCTGTTCTGAAGTTCTTCTTCAAATTGCTTACTTTTAACCGTTTTTTTATGTAATTGTTCAAGCAGGGAATTAAACTCTCTGGCAAGGATACCGATTTCATCCTTGTGCACTACCTCAATTCTTTTTGAAAGATCCCCGGTTTGTTGAATGGTCTGGATATAATCGATGAAACTGTTAACCCTTTTGAACACGGTTTGCTGTAAAATCAACAGGATCACAACCAGAATTATGCTGAATCCAATTTTAAAAAAAAAGGCATGGCGTATCGTACTCATACCTTTAGCAGAAATTTCCCTTGTATTATTTACTTCTACCAGTAAAGACGACCTGTTCTGGATATCTGTTAAGGTTGTATAGGCCTGCAAAACCTCTCTTCCGCTTTCCTGAATGAAATAAGGGGATGTCTCTGTAATTTTCAATAAGATATCTTTTAACGAGGAGGGTAACAACCCCGGCGAGGTTGGATAAATTCGGAAATCCGTGCGTGTCTGTTCTCTGATTTTCTGAATAACGTCTTCATTGAAAAACCGGCCCATGATTATGCTTCCAAGAATGGGCCCTTCATTGTCGTTGTTCAAAATCGGACGGGAAGAGATCAACATGGGGCCGTTGCGGGTCATGAAAATGCCTTTGACCGATACTTCAGAAAGTGGTTTCCCATTAAGCTTATAAGAGACCAAAGGATGGGATTCTGGAAAACGATCCCCCGGAAGATCATTGATCGTAACCCATTTTTTTGTTGAAAGGTCAACCGCCTTGCTCCAGAGAACCTCCCGATCCTTGTTCACAATACAAATATAGTTCAGATTGTTGCTAAAAAAGGTGGATTCCGGTAAATTATTCTTAATATAATCATCTGACCAGGAAGCTGCATATCGATAGGACTCATCCCAGGCTGCCCAGTCATGGCAAAATGCATCCAGATGATAAATCTCCCTGTCGATTGCCTGGATGACACGTTTGGTGTTCTTGATGGTGAGATCCTGCTCCAACTCCAAAAAACTGGGCAACAGGATCATCTTCTGAATACCATAATCAATTGCGGCATATCCGATAAAAACACAAAATAGAATCAAAATCACTTTGGTTTTATTTTTTCCAATTTTCGTTTCCTTGTGTATGCTTCACACAGACGATATTTTAACAGGAAAATGGAAATCCCATCTTCCAGCTCTGACATCAGGTCTTCATCTGGGATAAATAGTTCCGGATATGGGGAATAAATTCATGGCCCGGATATTTTTTCATGGTTGCGGTCAATATTTTTTCAGCCTTTTCCGGATTCATCAGCCGATCATTATATATCTTGGCTGCCTGAAAAAGTGTTTTCGGCACTATCGGTTCATCAGGGAATGATTTTATAAGCCGGTTGTAAGCCCCTATGGCTTCTTTGGACTTTCCGGATTCATTCAACCATCCGCCGACCTTGAACAGAATGGTTGCATCCGGCAGGAAATTGGAATCCTTTTCCACACACTGAAGAAAAGTCTCACAAGCCTTTTTTTTCTCCTGATTCTGTATGAGGATTCCCAGGTGCCGTTTCCCGTGAGTCAGTAAATTCCCAACCTGATTTTTCATCAACAGAAGTTTGAAATAATACTCGGAAAGCATCGGATCCTTTATCCCATGCTGCCTTTCCTCTTCCTGGATCAGGGCAAGCGCTTCATCATGCCGTCCTTCCTTCAGCATGAAATTGACCTGATTTACGATCCCGGAATCCTCCCCTTTTCTTTTCTCTTCACCCAAATCCTCTTTTTCCCGGAAATCCTGAAACTCGATTTGATACCCGATCTCCCGATGATACTGAAGAATCACATACCCCATCAAATGATAAGAGATGACCGTATAGTAATTGGACCCTACATTCACAAGGAAAGAAGTCAGTTCCGGAGGAAAAACAAGGCCCGCAAACTGTGCAAGCGCGGCAGGCGCAGATAAGAGTAATATTAAAAAAAAGTACATCAGCAGATATCCCCACCCGATCCGTAGTGCAAGGGGGATGAACAGCATTGGGTTAATGGCGTTCATCAGGCTTTCCGTGGAAACGAATATGATGATCATTGCCGGAATGGATAAAACCGCAACAACCATATAAATAATCGAAAAGAATGATCCTGCGGATTGTTGAACAAAAACAAATCCAAAAATAATCGCAGCAAAGATCCAGATCTGTTTAAAAACCAGAAAAAAATCTTCCGAAAGGGTTTGGCTGTTGAGCTTCGGCGGTACCAGGTCTCCTTTTGCTGTGGCCTTCAAAGCTGCATATGAGTATTTTAACAGAATCCCCCAGATTGCGATTTGAATGATCTGGGTAAAGAACCCGGGGGCTGAAAAAATCATTCCCGCCACAGACACCCCGATGATTAAGGCAAGGGGTCTGAGAGACAGGGGGTAGGTAAAAAATTTGGGCAGCCGGGTCCAGAATGGTTCAATCAGATTGGAAGCCCCGATCCATTGGGATGGGATCATGCACTTGGGACAAAGGTAAATTGCCTCTCCTTGATAGATACCACCTTTTTCTCTTTTGGCAACACAGTCTTTACAAAATAATAACATACATCTGGGACACTGGAAGTGCGCAGCTTTTGTCGGGTGATGGGCGCAGAACTGTTTCATCTCTTTTCCGATTTTTAGAAGATTTGGAAATCGTAATTAATATGGTGAGTCATGTCCACGATTTAATGAACACAACTATAGCAGGTATGCAGAAAAATTACAAATCGTATCTAAAATAGATCAGGGATCATTCGAAAGATCAAGAATCGCCTTGATCGTCTATGGTTTGTGATTTATATGATATGAAATGTAATGAACACCGGGAAGGAATCATATTGCCAGAAGTCGAATCTCATATTGATGTTGCGGTTGCATTGCCGGTCTATCATACTTATACGTACCAGGTTCCGGAGACACTCATACCGTTCATCGCTATCGGTATTCGTGTCCTGGTACCCTTTGGGCAGCGCAAAGTGACCGGGTATATCCTTGGACCCTCAAAAAAAACAGAATTGTTTGAAATTAAAAAAATCATTGATATTCTGGATGACAAGCCTCTTTTCCCGGAATCCATGATTTCTTTCTTCAGATGGATTGCAGACTATTACATGCATCCAATCGGCGAGGTGATCAAATCCGCCCTTCCCGGTGGATTAAACCTGTATGAATGGACAGAACTTTCCATCACAGAACCGGGAAGGAATCGTTTGCAGACCAATGGTATCCCAGTGCTTGAAAAAAAAATTTTATCCCTTCTTGATGATGGCGCGTTGCTCCAGAAAAATCTGAAAACAAAGCTTAAAACAGAGATCAGCACCAGTCTGATCCGAAAAATGATCCATTCCGGGGTGATCCAGAAAAAAATGATTTTAAAAGGCAATCACTCCGGTTCCCTAAAAGAAACCTTTCTGACTTTTGTCCACTCCGATATTCCCATGGATCAACATGCGGAGAAAAGAAAAAAGATACTTGAGTTTGTTCGATCCCATGAAAATGGTATTTCACAAAAAGCGTTGAAGGGAAATATATCCGGCGCTCAATCTTCTGTTGCTTATCTTGTCAGAAAAGGATTTCTGTCCGAAAGCATGAGAAAGGTTTACCGGGATCCACTGGGAGACCCGATTCCACCAGACAGACCGCCGGATCTTACAAAGGAACAACAAACTGCCGTCTCCGCTGTTATCCGTGCCATTGGAAACGGATTCTCGGCATACCTTCTGTCAGGCGTTACAGGGAGCGGAAAAACAGAGGTCTACATGCAGATTGCAGAATTTGCATTAAAAAAGGGGTTTTCCACCCTGATTCTGGTTCCGGAAATCGCATTAATTTCCCAAACCGAAAGACGGTTCCGGGCTCGTTTTGGAGAGCGGATTGCTGTTCTGCATAGCGGACTCTCCTCAGGCGAAAAATATGACCAATGGGAAAGAATTCTGGAAGAAAAAGTTCACATCGTCATTGGTGCACGTTCATCCATTTTTGCACCAATCACTCGTCTGGGCGTTATTATCGTGGATGAGGAGCACGACAGTTCCTACAAACAGGAAAGCCGCTTTCGGTATAATGCAAGAGATCTGGCTGTGGTTCGGGCAAAACAGCAAGATGCCATCGCGCTCCTTGGATCTGCAACACCCTCCATCCAATCTTATTACAATGCAGATCTGAAAAAATTCCACCGTTTGCGTTTAACAAAACGGGTAAAGGATCGGGCCTTGCCCCATGTGCGTATTGTAGACCTTTGTCAATACCGGGATGAAAGAGGCATCCGTAAATATATCACACCGGAACTCCTTCAGGAAATCAAACACAATCTCTCCCGCGGAGAACAGGTTCTTTTGTTTCTGAACCGCAGAGGCTATGCCAATCATCCGATTTGTGCCTCCTGTGGAGAACCGATGGTATGCAAAAATTGCGACATTTCCCTTACCCTGCATAAACGGATCAATGCGTACAAATGCCATTTTTGCGGCTTCAGCAAGGCTTCCGTATCCCCTTGCGAAAAATGCGGTTCAGCCAGCATCAAGCTTCTTGGAATGGGAACGGAAAAAGTTGCAAAAGCAATGGCAGACCTGTTTCCCAAGGCCAGAATCAGCCGGATGGACCGGGACACAACCGTTAAAAAAGGCTCTTTATTAAAAATCCTGAAAGACTTGAAAAACAATAACATTGATATCCTGGTTGGAACCCAGATGGTAGCCAAAGGGCATGATTTCCCCAATATCACCCTGGTCGGTATCATTTGTGCCGACCTTTCCTTAAATTTTCCCGATTTCCGATCCAGCGAACAGACATTCCAGATTCTGGCCCAGGTTGCCGGCAGGGCGGGCAGAGGTTCTGTTCCAGGGCGCGTTATACTGCAAACCTATAGTCCGGATCATTTCAGTATCATCACAGCACAGAATCAAGATTATTCAAAATTTTACAATCAGGAAATTATTTTTCGACGAGCCCTGAACTATCCTCCGTTCTCAAGACTGATCCAATTAAAAATATCCGGTAAAGATCAAAAAACAACCAAAACACACGCAATCTTTACCGGAGAACGCTGCAAACAGATTCTTACAAATGATCCTACTTTTCAAAACAGTGTCGAGCTTCTCGGCCCGGTAGAAGCCCCCCTTCCAAAAATATCCGGATACTACCGGTGGCAAATTCTGTTAAAAGGATCAAAAATCAATTTATTACATGCACTGGTACACAAACTTCTGTTTGAAGATCAAAAAGTCATGAATAACCGGGCAGTAACGGTAGCAATTGATGTCGACCCGGTATATATGCTGTAAAATTCTGATAACTGAACTCTTGACATTACAGATTTTACCATTAAAATGCACTCATACATGAGGTCATGTATAATAATCATACGACTAAAGGATCCCATATGAAAATAAAAGCGATCATCATCCTGATTTTCTTTTTTTGTTTAACGCAAACCGGTTTTGCAGAAGATGCAAAAAAAACATCGCCCCAACCTGAAATCAAAATAATCGAATCCACATATGCATTTGAGACACTTGCAGAAGGAGAAGAGATAATCCATGATTTCACCATTAAAAATACGGGAAATGCCCCACTGGATGTTCTTAAAGTCAAACCGGGCTGAGGCTGTACAGCCGTTTCTTACACACGGCAAATTCCTCCGGGTGAGGAAGGTACCATTAAAATAAAAGTAAATACCAATGGGTTTGGCGGTCACCAGCTAAAGAAAACAATCCAGGTTGAAACCAATGACAACCGTTATCCCAAATTCAACCTGGTGGTAACCGGATATGTTGAAAAATTTGTCACAATCCTTCCCGAAAGGATAAAACTTGCGGGCCAACCTCAAACACTGATAAAAACTTCGGTCAGTATTATTCCGGAAGAAAAATTTCCTTTTAAAATTCTGGAAGTAACTGCCAAGACTGGTATTAACATCCGCCAGGATTTGCAGGAGACAGAAATTTCAACAGGAAAAAAAGGATACCTGTTAACGGTTGAAAATCTGAAAAAAGAGACCGGACGATACTTTGATACCATTACCCTGAAAACAGACAGCAAAATAAGACCGGAAATTGCCATCAGTGTTTATGGCAATATTTTTCAAAATATAAAAAAATAGCCACCCCATAACGATTAACCAGGGAATGTCATGGAATCGATTTCAATGTTTTTTGCCAGTATCATTTCTGGAGTAATTATCCTCTCTTCCGTGCCATGCTGGTCTGAAATCAAAAAGCAGGAAACCGTACTTCCGGAGACTCAACCGGCATTTCAAGTTCAGGCAGGAAAGCTTGGAATTGTGGGCGTTCATTTTCAGTCCGGTTCGAAGACAATTGACAAGCAGTATATGGAGCAGCTTCAAAAAATAGCAGCCGTATTAAACTCTGATAAACTCTCTTCAGCCAGGATTCTCATCAAGGGTCACTCGGACAGCAAAGGATCCGCAGATCTGAATCTTGCACTCTCCAAACTTCGGGCCAAAAAAATCATGGACTTACTGGTGGAGCGGTTCGGTGTGGATGGAAAACGTTTGACTTTTGATGGCGCAGGAGAAACAAGCCCGATCGCCACTAATGATACCGAATCCGGAAGATTTTTAAATCGCAGAATCGAATTCATTGATCTCGAAGAGACCGGGAAAAAACAATCTGAAAATCAGTAACCCTTCAAAATTTCCCCTGGAGCTAATTTCAAAACTATTCAAAAGCGTCACACCGGCGAAAGCCGATGTCCTGGTTTATCCATTTTGTTTTTACCATTTCAATAGGTGATATGCAGTATCATGAATCCAGACAATATTAAAATCGTTGCATTTGACTGTGATGGCGTCATGTTTGACACCGCTGAGGCAAACAGAACCTATTACAATCGAATTTTAAACCATTTCAACCTGCCACCACTAACGGATGAACAGTTCACTCATACCCATATGCACACAGTTGACTCTTCCCTAGATTACATTCTAACCGACAGGGGCATACGGGAAAAAGCAGATGAGGTTCGAAAAACGCTGAATTATTCTTCACTGATCCCTTTTATGAAAATAGAGCCTGGGTTAATCACCTTATTGAGCAAGCTCAGGCCCAGATACAAAACAGCGATTGCGACAAATCGATCCGATACCATGGACCAGGTGATTCAGGAACACGGCCTTGAAGGATGTTTTGACCTTGTTATTTCCGCCCGTGACGTGGTGCGGCCAAAACCATTTCCCGATCCGCTGATCAAAATTATGAATCACTTTTCTGTTTTCCCGGAGGATATCCTATATATCGGAGATTCCGAACTAGACGAGAAAGCCTCCAGAGCTGCAAGTATTCCGTTTGTTGCCTATAATAACCCTGCTCTTTCAGCAGATATATACATCAACAAGCTCAGTGAGATTGAAGCGTTGTTGAAGCTATAGCTGAATGACAAGATATGAAGCAATTTCTCTTTTCTTTGGCCTGATACATTGCAGTATCCGCTTTTTTTACCAGGCTTTCCAGATCATCCGCATCTTTTGGAAAATTACTGATCCCGATACTGGCTGAAATATAATCGATGTTTTCTTCATGAATCTGGTATGATTTCTGAATCGATTCCACGATTTTTCCAGCCACAACCTCTGGTGACAAATCCTCTGTCGGATTATCTAAAATAACTGTAAACTCATCCCCTCCAATCCGGGCAATCGCATCGGTTTTACGCAGACAATTGCGCAGCCGATCTGCTACAATCTGGAGCAACTGATCTCCTGCTTCATGACCGATCCTGTCATTCACTTTCTTGAAGTTGTCAATATCGATATATAACAAAGTGATCTCATACTCATACCGTTTCGCGTGCTTGATCAGATCGCTCAATTTTTCATAAAACCACTTCCGATTCTTTAGTCCGGTTAAAGCATCATGATAAGCAGTATAGATCAGATTCTCTTCCTGTTTTTTCCGTTCATCCACATCCCTTGCCATTCCCCGAAATCCGATTTTTTCTCCCATCAGATTCTTTATCAGGGAGATGGATGTTTCAATTTGCCGCTTTTTTCCATCTTTCCGAATGATTTCCAGTCCAAAAACAGATATGGGTTTTTCCGAAAAAAACACGCTGGCAAACATCCTGTAAACTGTTTTCTTATTATCCTTGCCGATCAGTTTTATACTATTCATCCCGGTCAGCTCTTGAGCAGAATATCCTAAAATCTTGCTCATCACCTCATTCACAAAGGTCATGTTTCCATAATTGTCAGCCTCATAATATCCATCCTCAATGCTCTCAATAATCGTTCTGTATCTTTCTTCGCTTTCCCGCAAAGCAGCCTCAACCATTTTTCGTTCCCGAATCTCTGTTTCTTTTTCCGTAATTTCGGTTTTTAAATGCTCTGCTGTGCGATTAAAAGAATCGGCCAGACTTTCCACTTCATCACCGCTGTTGATCTCGGCCCTGGCAGACAGATCTCCGGATCGGATGCTTTTTGCAACCTGATTCAGGATCATGATAGGCTTGCTGATTCGCTTCGCAAAATAATAGGAGGCAACCATGCCCAAAGAAATGGCGAGAATGGATGTCAGTGCAATCCGGATATACAGGGACTTCAAATCAGAATAGAATTTTTCCGGTGCCAACCCGATATGAATCCATCCCCAGTCAATCCCGGAATATCGAAATGGAAAAGACACATTGTATACTTCCTGGTTTACAATCTCACTCATCACAAACTGACCAGCTTCAGATTTCTGTTCATTCTTGGAAAGCCACTTGCTGTCCAAGGTTTTCTGTGACCAGTTTGTTGAAGTATGAACCAGTGAAAACCCGTCATGTCTTGTGATCACAATATATAAAATCCGGGCGTTATTTTGAATTAAAGTTAAACAGTGATCCACAACAGTGCTGTAATCTTCTAAAATAATCGAAGTTTCTGCAATTTGAGACACAGAAGAGAATGCGACACTGGCTTGGATTTTCATCTCATTCTGGAGTTGTGACTTTTGATAGGGAATGATGGCAAACACAAATATGGTAACCGTAAAAACAATAATCAGCCAAGAAAGCAGGAGTGTACGAAGAAAAATTCTTCTACGCCTTGGAATTTTTTCCGGTTTCTGGCGGGACTCTTTTTCCACGATGCATTCTGCCATGTTAATTAGTGTTTTACAGCCTTTTGTTTCAGTTCCTCATATCGATGCAACAGAGTCTCCAGATTTTGCAGATATTCAGGTTTATACCTGAATATCTGTTTCACCTGAAACAAAAGAAGAACCTGCCGATGCTCTATATGATCCGGCATTTTCTGAATAAAGTTGATAATTTTATTAGCTAATTTTTTTTCAATCCCGGGGCTAAAACACAATAATGTTGACCCCAGAACAGGAGACCTGTTTAAAACCAATAATTTTTTACCCACCTGGGGATTCAACTCAACCATGGTTTCAAATGCATAATTCCGGACAATGCACCCATCTGCCTGTCCGAAGAACACGGGCAACAGCGCTCGGGAACTTTTATCCACCTGTTTTATCTCTCGAAAAAATACTCCGCTTTCCGGCAGCGACTCTTCAAGCAAAAGCGTATCGATCCATTTTAATGCAAGCTTTCCACCTGCTCCTTTTTCAACAATCAAATTTTTATTGTTTAGCTGAGATAGTGACTTAATATTACTGCCTTCGTTGACAAGCAGGATGTATGACTGTTCTTTCTCAGGACCCACTCCTGATATCATTTCCGGTTTCATTTGGATTTGATCCCTGGCAAGGATATAATCCATAGTTGGAAGTGTCAACAAGTCAAGCTTCCCATTTTTTATATCCTGAATTGCTGCATGAATATCCGGATATATGACTGTCTCCGTTTTATACTCAGTCTTTAACTGTTTTGCCAACAATATGTTTAACGCAATTCTGGCATCATTCTGATTGACACCGGAAAATGCATCAGCAATGATTCCATTGCGGAATATTTTTCGTTTTTCTGTTTGACCTGAATCCGGATGAAGCAGAATTAATATACAAGTAAGTATAAAACACCAAATATGCTTTTTAATCATCATTGATAACATGTTTAAGCTGTTCTTCTATTGTATTTCCAACGAGTTTCTCAATTTGAAATTGAGTTTCCATATGTTTAAAAAGAATATGATGATAATGCGCTTCCATAATCGATTCCAGGATCTGGGATTCAATCACATCTTTTGTTTCAACAAGGGATGCTTCATAAGCTCTTTCGTTTAAAGAGCGATTTTCATACGCGCTGTCCAGCGCATCTTTCATCGCAACAGACTGGTTGTAATAACTGTTCATCAAAATAAAAGCATGTTTAATCTGTAGCGCAATCCCTTCCTTGAGCAGGATCTGCTGACCCTCCAGTTTGTCAAGACCGGAAATCGCTTCCTTGACTTTATGGCTTGTTGCAAAACCCTGAAAAATCGGTAATTGAAACCCTATCCCTATTTTCCATCCATCTTTGTCTTGCTCATTGACCAGGCCATAGTCATACTGGTTATCGATTCTCCACAATGTCCCGTTTAACATTACTTTCGGCATATGCCCGGCTTTCTCCTGTTGTATTTTGGCTCGTGCCGCTTCGATAGCTGCCTTAAACTGTTTCCAATCCGGATTGAATTGATATAAATTTCCAATCAGTTCCTCAAGATTTGCAGCATATGGCTGATTGGGAATATCGATCTCGGAAAGCCGGATATCCGTATCCCAGGAAAGACCCATTGTATTGATCAGCGCAGCTTTGGATATCTCCAGGTTGCCCTGAAATGCTGCAACAATCGCCCGAGAACTCTCCATCATGGTTTTACTCTTGAGATAATCGGTTTTTTTTACAGAACCAGCCCCCTCCTTGTATAACTGTTCTGTCAGTTCCATGGTTGCCTTCAAACGAAACATTGCATTTTCCGCTGTTTTCAATAATTTTTTCGAAAGAATGACAGCATAATACATCCGTTTTACATCGTAAATAATTTGAAGGTCGGTTCTCCGGGAGGCCTGTCTTGCTGCCTCGATGTTGGATTCTGATTGCTGGATAACAGCCGATCGTTCCCCCCCCGTGTATACCGGCAATGTCATCTCCATGGATGTAACCACATTATCACGATCCATC
>PNOB01000049.1 GCA_013824585.1 Desulfobacterium sp.
TAACACCATTGTAAAAAACGGCGCCAGTCCCGCTGAGCTGGATGTGGATTTCAACAAGGGAGTGATTCTGGGTAAATTTATCGATATTGAACGGCCCACCTGTGATGAGCTCTATCGTAAGATTTACTGGCCCCAGGAAGAAGGGACAGCGGAAAACCGGAAAATCGGGTGAGGGGAATATGGCAAAAAAAGTCAATAAGCAGGAAGTGATTGTAACCGGATTCGGCGGCCAGGGTATTGTACTGGCTGGAAAAATTCTGGGAATGGCGGCTGCGCTGGGGGATCACAGGGAAAGCACCCTTGTTCAGTCTTATGGCCCGGAATCCCGAGGTGGCGCCTGCTGCGCCCAGGTGATCATATCGGAAAAAACCATCCAGTATCCTTATGTCAAGATGGCGGATGTGCTGGTGTGCATGTCCCAGTCAGCCTATGAAAAATACAAGAGTCAGATCAAGCCTGAGGGATACCTGATTACGGACCGGGACCTGGTGAATCCGGACGGGCAGAGGGAGGTTTATGATATCCCGGCCACCCGCATGGCCGAGGAACTCGGACGCACGATGATGGCCAATATCATCATGATCGGGTTCGTGACAGCCGTAACAGCCTTGATTTCCGAGAAGGCTGCCCGGGAAGCCGTGATGTCATCGGTTCCCAAGGGGACGGAAGAGATGAACCTGAAAGCCTTTACCAGAGGGTTTGAATATGGCCAGTCCAAATTGAAAGGCAGAGAGAAAAAAGCCGCTGGCCAGACAGGAGCGATTGCATGAAACGCCCAAAGGATCGTTTACATAAAGTCATTGTCATCGGCGCTACGCCGTCGGGCATTGCTGCCACCAATAAACTGGGTGAACTGGGAATTCCGGTTACCCTGGTGGATGCGGATGCGGATCTGAACCAGAAGCTGGCCAGAGAGGAGTGGCGGTTTAAATCCGGTATTCCTTTCAATTACGCCCATCGTCCCGGGTTGATCCGTATTCTGCGGAATTCCCGTATTGAATGCATTCTGCCGGCCCGGGTGGAGGCCATCAAACACAATCAGCAGGGGTTCAGCGTCACCCTGACGAGACAGCAGACTTTTGTGGATGCAGAAAAATGCATTCTATGCGGCCGCTGTGCCGATGTGTGCCCCATCAGTCCGGATCCATCGGAAAAAGCGATCAAATTCAACGGACGGTTCAGTCTGCCCGGACGGCCGGTGATTGATAAAAGACGCCTTCCCCTGTGCCGGGAAAACTGTCCGCTCGGAGTGAACGCTCAGGGTTATATCGCTCTGGCCAAGGCTGGAAAATATCCGGAAGCCCTGGCATTGATCCGGGAAAAAAATATCCTTCCCGGTATCTGTGGGCGGATCTGTACCCATCCCTGTGAAACAGCCTGCCGCAGAGAGCAGGTGGATGAGGCGGTTTCCATCCGTGCTGTCAAACGCTTCCTGGCTGACTACGAAACCCGGCATCCGGAAAGCATCCAACAGCCAACACCCGGAGCCAGGCGCCAGGAGCGATTTGCTGTGATCGGTTCCGGTCCGGCCGGCCTTGCAGCCGCTGCGCAACTGGCTCAGCATGGCTGTCAGGTAAAGGTTTATGATAAAGAGGAGAAAGCCGGCGGACTGCTTCGCTACGGCATTGGATCTCATCGTCTGCCACGCGAGATTCTGGATGATGAACTGAAGTATATTGAAAAGATGGGAGTAGAATTTGTTCTGTCCCATCCCATTGACCTTGCGAAAGATTTTAAGCGTATTCAGGGTGAGACAGACGGCATCCTGATCGCAACCGGTTCCTGGCAGGATCGGAAGCTCGGTGTTGAAGGGGAAGATCTGGAAGGAGTGGAAGGCTGTCTCTCCTTTTTGAACCGGTTTTACCGGGAAGAGATTAAAAGCCTGAAGGAGAAGGTAGCGGTCATCGGAGATGGCAATGCAGCTTTTGATCTGGCTCGTACCCTTTCGCGTATCGGAGCCGATGTCACACTGGTATCCTGGTTTGGAAAGGAGAAGATTCCGGCGGATGCAGAAGAGATCAAAGGAGCACTGGAAGAAGGAATTGATATCATTGATCAGACTCAGGTAATCGGCTTTGAAGGGGAAAACGGTTATTTTCGAAGATTGCGTTGCATGAAGACCAAACCGGGAGAACCGGATGCCAAAGGGGTTGCCTGGCCGGTTCTGGTGGAAGGAAGTCCGGTATTTACGTTGGCATTTGAAAAGGTTTTTCTGGCAATCGGTCAGACCGGCCCCCGCATGCCGGAAGGAGGTCTTGCGGTCAATGCTTTTGGATATATAGACACAGATGATCATTTTCGAACGAGTTTGAAAAGAGTATATGCGGCCGGCGATTCGGTCAGCGGACCTTCCACTGTGGTGCAGGCCATGGCCCAGGGCAGGGCTGCTGCGGACCGGATGCTTTTGGATCTGTGCGGCATCCATTCATCAGAAAACAGTTGCTGCCGGCCAGCAGAAAAGGATTTTTCGGAAATCGGTTCCCATACCCCTGTCCAGCACCGTACACCCATGCCGGAAAAGCGTGCTGTGAAGCGCAGGAATAATTTCGATGAGGTGGCACAAGGATTTTCCGAAACCGATATAGCCTATGAAACCCAGCGTTGCCTTCAGTGCGGCGTATGCGCCGAGTGCATGCAGTGTGTTGAGGTTTGCAGTGCTGTGGGAGCTGTCTGCCATGGAGAACCGGAACAGACTACAGTGGAACATGCGGGTGTTGTCATTATTGCTGATCCGCAACTGGCACCGTCGGTCCGGGGAGAGGATGTGATCCGGGCTTATGCTCCCCAATCTTCCAGGGTCGATATTTATGCCATGATCATGCGCGGTTTTTCGGCGGCAGCCCAGGCCATGGTTTTGCTCGGCAGCCCCTCGTTCATCCAGAAAGGTCACGGTGTTTCATTTCTTCCGCCGGATCCCACCATGTTTGAGTCCAGACGAGTCGGCGTGTTTGTCTGCAACTGCAACCGCTCACTGGGATGGATAGATGATATGGACAGATATGTTCAGGAACTTTACCATAATAAGGATGTGGTACATGCAGAGGTGATGACCTCTGCCTGCGTGCCTGAAGGAGTATCTGCCATTATTAAAACCGTGCGCGACAAGGGCATAACCCGTCTGGTGCTGGGATCATGCGTTTGCTGTTCACTGGATTTTGCTTGCAGTGCCTGTACGGATCAGCGCAGCCGCTTGAAGCATGCGCTGTTCACGGCCACCGGCATCAGCCGGGCCATGGTGGTGACCCGCAATATCCGTGGAGAAGCCTTGAGCCTTCTGGAAAAAGATGAAGACCGGGCCTTGCTCAACTTTAAAGGGCTGCTGAACCGTTCAGTGAAAAGTACACAGAATTTGAAAACATTTTCATCGCCGGTACGGAACTATAATTTTGCTGCTGCCGTGATCGGAGAAAGCGAAGCCGCTGTCCATAGCGCAGTGATGCTGGCACGAACCGGAATGGATGTATTCATGTTCACGAACAATGACCAGCCTCCTTTGGAGATCAAGGATTTTCCGAACATTCATTGCTTCGTGAAGGCAGTCGTCCATTGCCTCAGCGGAACCCTTGGAGATTTTAAACTGGATGTCCATAACAACGGGATTGTGCAGAGCCTGCATGTGGGTACGGTTATCCTGGGTGAAAATTCCAGGAAACAGATCGGTTATGCACGTCAGGACGGCATGCCCAACCGGCCGGTGGCTTGTGCCATGCAAAAAAAAGGGGATCCCGGCATTCCCCAGTTTTATCCGGGGATGACATCCATTGCCGGACTTTTTCTGGCCAATCCGCCCGGTATCCAGATTTCCAACAAACGAAAGGGCGAGGCAGCGGCTATTTTAGCAGCGGCTGTTATGCCGCGGGGACCCCGTAAGAGCAAGGGGCATACGGTGTTCGTCCATCAGGAGTTGTGCCGAGGCTGCGGCAGATGCGCGGCTGTTTGCCCTTATCAGGCCGTAACCCTTCAGACCAATGCCATCGGCGGATGGCATGCAAGAGTGGATGAGGCATTCTGCAAGGGGTGCGGCAATTGCACATCGGTCTGTCCCACCAACGCTGCCGACAGTCCCTATCGCAATCAGTCGTTTTTCGAAAAGACCCTGGAGGAGATTTTGCTGTAATGGAAGAGTACAAGATCATACTGTTTTTATGCAACTGGGGGCCTCACACTGCTTATCAGCAGCTTCAGGACAATGGGTATCAGATTCCTTTAGAGGTGAAAATGATACGGATTCCATGTACCGGAAGAATCAGCAAAGCGCTGCTTTTCAAGGCTTTTGAAATGGGCGCGGACGGCGTTGCTATTGTAGGATGCAACTCCGGCGCCTGCCGGTACGGAAGTGGAACCCTGACAGCGGAAAACAATACTGAGGATACCCGTAACATCATTGACCTCTTGGGAATAGGCAGGGAACGCATGCGGCTGGCTACCTTTTTGCCGGATGAAAGTGAGGCGTTGAAAACCTTTCTGGCGGATTTCTGTGAAGAGATCAAAGAATTGGGTAAAAGCCCGGTAATGCCTGCCAAACTCCAGCCGGTAGAAGTCTATGATGAATCGGCTCAGCAGGTGATTGCCAGATACGATGCCTATAGCTGCCAGGACTGCGGGAAATGTACAGCTTCCTGTCCTCTGGCCCTGAGTGGAAAAACATTTTCGCCGCGTAACATCGTGAGTGATATCATCCGGGGGAACGATGCCACCGAAAAGGTGTATGCGGATGTTCATGCCTGTCTGACCTGTGGCATCTGCCATGAAAGATGTCCGTCTGATGTTAATTTCCCCGAGTTCATCCGGGATATGCGCTGCCTCTTGAATCAAACCAGGATCAGCGGGGAGCGGATTCAGCCCCATGGCGGTTTTTTTCAGTCCCTGATGCGGACCATGACATCAAAGGATATCCTTCCGGACCGTTGGAAATGGCTTCCGGAAGATATAAAGGTGGACCCCGGGAGCAAGACTCTTTTTTTCGGGGGATGCGCACCTTATTTCGATGCTTTTTTCAAAAAGCATCAGCATGTGAATACGGTCGATATCCTTGCTGATGCGCTGAGGCTTCTTAATTTTTTTGATGTCAGACCCCGGCTGATGGAAATGGAGCGTTGCTGCGGTCATGACCTTCTGTGGTCCGGAGATCGAACGAACTTTATGCGTCTGGCGAAACTGAATGTGGAGATGATTCAGGATCTGGGCATTGAAACCGTGATCACGGCCTGTCCGGAATGTTATTATACACTGGGTTTTGAATATGAGAAAAACGGGATTCAGCCCGGTTTTACGGTTACCCATCTCTATGCCTTTCTGGAAAATGAGATCAATAAGGGAGCGGTCACCTTTAAACCGTTACCCCGTCGCATCACGTATCAGGATTCCTGTCGAATGAACCGCATGGAGGAGATCATTAACCTGCCGCGCAAACTGATTCAGCGGCTGGCTGTGGAACAATTTCAGGAGATGAAGGATTCGGGCCGTTCAGCCTTATGCTGCGGCAATTGTGCATGGACCGGATGCGATGCTTACAGCAAGGCCCTTCAGGTCAAGCGTATCCGCCAGGCCCATGATACGGGGAGTGATCTTCTGGTGACATCCTGTCCTAAGTGCCAGATCCATCTCCGCTGTGCCATGGAAGACCCTTTCCAGGAAACGGAGCTGAAAATGGAAATGATTGACCTGACCAGCCTGATTGCCCGGACCATTTGCTGGGAATAAATGATAATGAAGGAACGAAAAATGAGAACAAATCCAATAGAAACAGCAGACCGGGAAAACAGCTCCCGCATTGGCGTCTATGTTTGCCGTTGCGGACTGAACATTGCCCGGACGGTGGATTGTGAGAAGGTTGCCCGCAACATCAGCGGCATGGAAAACGTATTGATTTCCAAAGAGATCACCTATGCCTGCTCGGAGCCGGGCCAGATGGAGATCAAGGATGATATAAGGGAGCATGGTCTGAACCGGATTGTGGTGGCCTCCTGTTCGCCGCGGCTGCATGAGCCAACCTTCCGTCGGATGATGCTGCAGGCCGATCTGAATCCGTATATGCTTGAAATGGCCAATCTGCGGGAGCAATGCAGTTGGGTGCATATGCAGGCGCCGTTGGATGCCACGGAAAAGGCCGAAGATCTGGTTCGGATGTCGGTATCGCGCGTCCATCTGCTTCAACCTCTTTATGAGGAAACCATCCCTCTGGTCAAAAAAACGCTTGTGATCGGGGGCGGAGTGGCGGGTATTCAGGCAGCCCTGGATCTGGCGGACAACGGTTATGAAGTGATGCTGGTGGAAAAAAGTGCTTCCATCGGCGGAACCATGGCGCAATTGGATAAAACCTTTCCCACCATGGACTGTTCCATCTGAATTCTCGGGCCGAAGATGGCGGATGCCGGGCGGCATCCAAAAATAACACTGTATACCATGAGTGAAGTAGCCGGGGTCAGCGGTTATGTGGGAAATTTTAATGTGAAAATTGTCAAGCGCTCGCGTTTTGTGGATGAAAAAGCATGCACATCCTGCGGCGAGTGTGCCAAGGTGTGTCCGGTGGTGTTCCCGGATGAATTCAATATGGGGCTGTCATCCCGCAAGGCGGTTTATATCCCGTTTCCCCAGGCAGTTCCCTCGGCTTACGTGATCAACATGAACGAATGTATGGGCCGGGGATGTTCCAAATGTCTGGATGCCTGCGATAAGAAATGTATCCATTTCCATATGTCCGATGAAGAGATCCAGATCAAGGTCGGCTCCATTGTGGTAGCCACCGGTCTTGATCCATATGATCCCAGGGAAATGGATGAATACGGCTATACCCGTTTCGAGAATGTGATCACCAGTCTGGAGCTGGAGCGTCTGATCAATGCAGGCGGTCCAACCAGAGGGGAACTCATCCGGCCTAAGGATCGGAAGCATCCCCAGTCTATTGGATTCATCCAGTGTGTGGGATCACGTTCCAAACGAAAGGGCGGTCAATACTGCTCCAACATCTGCTGCATGAATACTGTCAAAAACAGCCTGGTGTTAAAAGAGCATGATCCGGACATGGAGATTATGGTTTTTTATACCGATATCCGGGCCTTTGGTAAAGGGTTTGAGGATCTGTACACCCGAAGCCGAAGTCAGGGCGTGCAATATGTGCGCGGCCTGCCCGGATCGGTTGAGGAAATGAGTGATGGCAGCATGCGGGTGGCTGTGGAGAATACAGCTACGGGCTGCATCGAATTCCACGATCTGGATATGCTGGTGCTGTCCATTGGTATGAAACCATCATCCGGTACCCGGAAACTTCAGGAAATGCTCGGGTTGCAGCTTACCTCAGACGGATTTTTTCTAGAAGCCCATCCCAAGCTTCAGCCGGTGGATTCGGCCACCCGAGGTATCTTCTATGCCGGCTGCGCCGAAGGTCCCAAGGATATCAAAGAGAGTGTCACACAGGGGTCTGCTTCTGCGGCAAGGGCCATCCGGCTGATGCACAAGGGCGTGGTTACAACTGAACCCATCACATCGGAGATTATCGAAGAACACTGTAAGTCCTGTGGTAAATGCGCCGAGGTGTGTCCTTACAACGCCATCACCGTGGATGTGAAAAAGAAAACCCCTGCCGTGGTCAACAGCGCTGCCTGCGCCGGGTGCGGTACCTGTGCGGCGGAGTGCGTTTTCAATGCCATTGTCATGAACCATTTTACCGATGACCAGATATTGAGTCAGGTGGACACCCTGCTGGCGCAGAAGGCCGAGGAAAAGATCCTGACCTTTGCCTGCAACTGGTGTTCCTATGCAGGTGCGGATTTTGCCGGTGTTTCCAGATTGCAGTATCCGGCCAATGTCCGTCTGATCCGGACCATGTGTTCGGGACGTGTGGACGAGAAATTCATCTGGCATGCATTTGAAAATGGTGCCCCTGTCGTTCTTGTGAGCGGATGCCATATCGGTGACTGTCACTATATCGATGCCAACCACTGGACGGAAAAGCGTATTGCCAGGGTGCGCAAAAAAATGGAAAAAAAGGGAATTCGTCCGGAACGGCTTCAGCTTGCCTGGATCAGCGCGGCAGAAGGTGTCCGGTTTGCCAGGGTGATGACCGAAATGGAAGCGTTACGCAGAACCGTGACCAGAGAAGAGATACAGGAAACCATCGCGCTGCTGAATAGCAGAGAGAATCATGAAAATGCAGAATTATGATTTTAATTTTATTCAGGAATGTCATCTCCGATCGTGCCAGTGAAAAAACCTCATATTATCTGTGTTAATCCATGGATCCATGACTTTGCAGCCTATGATGTATGGGCCAAACCCTTGGGGCTTCTTCTTCTGGCAGCGATCCTCAGGGAACAGGGATATTCTGTTTCTTATATAGATTGTCTGGATCGATTTCATCCCAGAAGTCCCCTGCGGCAGGATCCTTATGCCCGAAACGGCAGGGGCCCCTATCTGAAAACACATATTCAGAAGCCCCATGGCCTTGCGGATATACCCAGGAACTATAGCTGTTATGGTATCATGGAATCATGGTTTCGAGAGGATCTGAAGGCTCAGAAGAAACCGGATCTGATATTGATAACCTCTTTGATGACCTACTGGTACCCGGGAGTTCAACAAACGATTCGGGTCATCAGGGACGTATTTCCCGATGTTCCTGTGATTCTCGGCGGCATATATGCGACCCTCTGTCAGCAGCACGCAGAAATCACCTCCGGCGCAGATAAGGTTGTCACAGGAAGCTGCGACCAGGAAATTGTTACAATCATTGAAAAGGAAACAGGGGGAGGAACTCGTCCGGTTCATCCTGCCAAGAATATGGACGAACTTCCATTTCCTGCTTTGGACTTGCTGCATACGGTTTCGTATATTCCGATTTTAACCGCCAGAGGTTGCCCATTCTCCTGTTCCTATTGTGCTTCGGGATATCTTTCAAAACAATATGTCCGCAGAAGTCCGGAACGGGTTGTGGATGAAATTCTGTATTGGCATCAAAAATACAGGGTCAGAGATTTTGTGTTTTACGATGATGCATTACTGATTGATGCTGAAAATCATGCATTACCGATTCTGGAAGCGATCATACAAGCAGACCTGGATATCCGGTTCCATACCCCCAATGCACTTCATATCCGGGAAATGTCAAATGATATTATCCGTCTTCTGTATCGTGCAGGATTTTTTACCATTCGTCTTGGGCTTGAAACCACATCCTTTGAGGATCGGAAATCCCTTGATCAGAAATTCACGGAACAGGAGTTTCACCGGGCGGTTTTATCCTTGCAGCAGGCAGGATTTGAAAAAGGCCAGATCGGAGCATACCTGCTGGTCGGCCTGCCGGGACAGTCTGTCAGGGATATTGAACAGTCCATACAGGTTGTTAAACAGAATAAAATCAGACCGGTACTCGCCTATTTTACACCCATTCCCCATACAAAGATATGGAGCAGGGCGGTTGAATCTTCACGATATGATATTGAGTCGGATCCAATATTCACGAATAATGCGATACTTCCCTGCATGGATCATTTTTCCTGGAGCACCTTGACACGATTAAAGAATCTGGCATCCGGATGCTGAGAATGTGTCGGGAAAAAAATAAATTGTATTCGGTAATATAAAACAACGTTTAGTATATTGACATACAAGCCGGCCTCTGTTATGGGATCATCACAGCAAGGTTGATAATAGCAGGCTTTTCATTTCATTTGATTGTTTTCATATTCTATCAGGGCTATTTCAAATAGGTTGCGAAAACCAAATTAAAAAATATATCAAAGGGGGAGAATGAATGAGTGATTTTTTGCATAAGCTGCGAAATGGTAATGGCTATCGAAATGGCAACAATGATACACGATTCAATAAAAAAAGACGTCAAAATGACAATGGTCAGGGAGTTGTATATGATAGAAGGGTTCCCAAGGAGTCCGGACGGAAAAAACCCAACCTGCCGTTGCAGACCGAACAGGGGCCTGTCCAGCCCATTGAAGAAGCGTTGTATGTGATCAAAGACCTTCTTCTGGAAATTTCGGGAAAGCAGGAACGACTCGCAGTGGCAGAGGAGAGGAAAGCCAGCGCGCTTGAGGCGATTGTCGGACAGTTGCAAAGCGAAAAAGGGATTTCTCTGAATCTGACAGGTGAAATGGTGGGTGGTCGTAATATTCTAATGAGAGAAAAAAGGAAAAGAAAAGCCAAGAAATTTGATGACCCGGATCGGAAAAGAGTCATGCAGATCATTTCCTCCATGCGTAAAGATAATGAAACCTATCAGGATATTGCGGACAGATTGGCAAAAGAAGATCTCAAGACATTCTCCGGAAGGGGAAAGTGGCATGCACAAACCGTACATCGTCTATGCCAGGATTAACATGTTGATTATTTTTTGGATAAGAACTGCTCCCACTCCATGGGGAGCAGTTCTTTTTTCTGGTTATTGCACTCCTTACAGCAAGGAATTACATTTCCTTTTACAGATTTTCCACCCCTTGCTATCGGAACAATATGGTCCATTGTCAAATCCCCGGGTGAGGTCGGTTTGTTGCAGTAGCCGCAAATCCCTTTGTCACATTTTCTTTTCCACCATTGAGAATTTCGCAATTCCCGTGCTTTCTGTTTTTCTTTTTTGATGTCGTTGTCTTCAAGGTGGAAGGCGAATGGATCGTGCGATATGGTTTTTCGGCTCACGGTTTTAGTCTCTGGGTTTTGGCCATACCAGTGAACGAAGCCAACCGGAAAATGTATTCCCATGAAGCATTTTTCGGTCCAGTGCGTCAATCTCTTTATTGATTCCGGACGGATTTAAGAACCAATCGCTCCGTCTGGTAAATTCCCTTGTTGTGTCAAGCTGTTTGATCGGTTTTGCAGGGTTCCCGGCAACCACTGTATTGGGTTCAACATTGTTTACAACAACAGACCCGGCACCGACGATGCTGTTTTTCCCGATGGTGATGCCTTTGCAGACAGTAGCTCTGTCTCCGATCCAGACATTGTCTTCCAGTATCACCGGTGCTGTTGATCCGGCTGCTGTCCGATCATAGATATCATGCCAGTCCGCATCGGTGATATACACACCGGCAGCGAGCATACAGTTGTCACCGATCCGGATTTCATTTGCTGCGCTGATCCGGACACCTGGACAGATCAGACAATAATCCCCGATTGTAATCCCGGATATATTTTTTTTCTCTGCCCAGATGGACAGCCTGACTTTATAATCTGCCGAACAGATGATATTGGCATAGTCACCGATCCGGATCGGGCTTCCGAAGATAACCGCATTCCAGGGTTGAAATATCGTCAGTTCAGTCCCCAGATGTTCCAATTGCGGCCTGAGGAACCAGTTTGCATAAAGATTTTCAAACCCCAGGTAGGCCTTTTTCAGGTAATACGGACGATGGTCTCTTATCACAATATATTGCCTTCTCAAACAAAGCGGGAGAATTCCGATTTCTCCCAGAACCTGTGGCTGAAAAGACGACTTGCCGGTGTGAGTTCATAGAGTGCATCGGCTGCCATCAGTGCGACACCATTTGTCCAGGACATTTGATCCTCGGGCCAGATGATCATATTGGGAAATGTAAACCCACACCAGCAGGAGCCATCGTCATAACATCGATCCTGAATCCAACTGAAAATAATTTTTGCCAGTGGGTAATTGCCCATGGCTGCCAGGGTGAGAACAAATTCAGATGTTTCTGCAATGGTGATCCATGGCTCATCCGATACACATCGAATCCCCAGGCCATCGACAACAAATTTTTTCCAATACTTCTCGATCCGTTTATGAGCGTTTTCTCCGGACAGGGCACCGGAAAGAATCGGGTAAAACCAGTCCATTGAAAATCTGGATTTGGTAACATTAAAAAGGTGAGGATGGTATTTTATCGCAAATAAAAGGTTTTCTTTGGCAACTTTCCAGCCCGGTTCATGCTGATCCAGGATTCCGGCAATGACGAGCGCACATTTTAAACTCATATAAATTGAGCTCGAACCGGTCAGGAGACTCATGTGATCGACGATACCCTGGGGACTCTCCGCCCAGTAAATGGCTCCGGTCGGTGCTTGGAGAGAGATTGAAAAATCGATTGCCGCTTTTACGGCAGGCCAGAGGGACCGCAGATAATCGATATCCCGGGTAACCAGATAATGATGAAATGCTCCTACGGCAATATAGGATGTCATATTAGTATCCAGGGTTTTATCATTCGGGACACCCTGCTGATAGGATGAGTACCATGCTCCGCGATCAAGCTGGTTTTTCATCATCCATGCGAACCCATTTCTGGCTTCTTCAATATGTCCGCCAATGGTTAATCCCATGATGGATTCAACATGATCCCATGGATCGGTATGTCCATTCTTACTCCACGGTATTTCACCTGTTTCCAGTTGAATTCTGGTGATGGTCGCAGCAACGGATTCAATGTTTAACAAGAGTCGTTCTTGGCTGCTGGAAATTTTAAAATTCATTATGGTCGCCTTTCCAAATTGTTACACAAGATCAAACATATTCAGATTCATATTTCCAAGTCTGCTGAAATTGGTGAGGAAGACTTACCAAAAATATAAATAATTTTCAAGAAGATTACGTGCCGTATTGTTTTGCTTGAGAATATTTATCAGGGGATCAAAAGGTATGTTCTGATTTTTGACTGGGCAGGATGAATTCTAAAGCGTTTTCATAAAGCGGCAAAAACAGATGGATTGTGCGTTTGTGCAGAGGGAGGTGTGATTTTGTCCTCCCTCTGCATGGATATGCTTCAATGGGGTTGATCCAATCTATCCATTTGTTTTTTCAAATGTCTTCATGAAATCGATGAGGGCAGGTACAGCCTCGGCCGGTGTCGCATTATAGATGGATGCTCTGCATCCTCCGACAGAGCGGTGGCCTTTTAACCCGCCAAATCCGTTTGATGTAGCCTCTGCCACAAATTTTTTCTCCAGATCTTCACTTGGAAGCCGGAAGGTTACATTCATCCGAGAGCGGCTGTCTGGTTCGGCGGTTCCCTTATAAAAACTACCTGAATCAAAAAAATCATATAAGAGTTTTGCTTTCCGGTTATTGATCTCTTCCATTTGATTCAAACCGCCAATCGTTTCTTCCAGCCATTTCAGTACAAGCTGAATCACATATATGGCGAAACAAGGGGGGGTGTTGTACATGGAATTTTTGGTTGAATGGGTTGTATATTTGAACATGGTGGGCAGACTATCCGGAACTGTTTTCAGAAGGTCCTTTCGAACAATAACCATGCACACGCCTGCCGGGCCGATATTTTTTTGAGCACCGGCATAGATGAGACCAACATTCTCCATGTTGATAGGCCGGGACATGATATCAGAAGACATATCCGTAATAATGGGAACATTCGATGTATCCGGGAAGCTGGCCCACTGGGTGCCTTTGATCGTATTATTTGAGGTAATATGAACATAAGCCGCGCCGGGGGTAAAGCGGATATTTTTGGGTATATAGGAAAAGTTCTTGTCTTCGGAGGAGGCAACAACCTGAATGGTTTTCTTTTGAATTTTGGCTTCCTTGATGGCACTCGTTGACCAGGTCCCGGTATTTACATAGTCCGCAGACTGGCCATCACCCAGAAAGTTCATCGGTATCAGGGCAAATTGCATGCTTGCGCCACCCTGCATAAAAAGGACCTCATAACGATCGCCAAGATTCAATATCCTTTTGGTTCTTTCAACAGCGTCATTAATGATATCGTCGAACCATTTGGAACGGTGGCTGATTTCGGTTATGGACATGCCGCATCCTTTAAAGTTCAGGAAGGATTCCTGAACTTCTTCCAGAACAGGTAAAGGCAGTACAGCGGGCCCGGCATTAAAATTAAAAATACGGTTGTGTTTCATTTTTTCCTCCATGGTATTGAATCAAATATAAAAAACAGTATCGTTTCCAGACTTTTTCGCATTTCATCCAGTTGTTGTTAAAAAAAATATAAATACAGATCATTGTGTTTATGTCAATCATTATTCAATGATTGCAAACAAACCCAAGGACAGTTTCAGGGTTATGGCCACCCATGGTTTTTCCTGATTGACAATTCAACTTGGGATGACATAGAAACATATCTTTACGGACAATCACGGTTTGATGAAAGAGGGTTTCTGATCATGAAAATCTATTTATATCCGTCTGAAGCTGCTGAAAAAAGGGTTGCTGCAATCATTGATCGTGGTCTTTCTTATACCCGGAAAGATTATCAGGATGTCACCCGTATGCTTGATGATGTGAAAAAAAATGGGGACAATGCGGTTATTCAATACACCAACCGCTTTGATGCGCCAACGCTTACAGCCGATCAATTGGAGGTTACGGACAGGGAAATCAAAGCGGCCCGGAAAATGGTGGACCGCGCATTCATGCATGCACTGGATCGGGCGGCATCTCAGATCGAGATCTTTCATCAACATCAGGTGACCAATTCATGGATTCAGGCAGACCGGCCCGGAGTGTTATTGGGACAGATGGTCAATCCTGTCGATGCAGCCGGTGTCTATGTTCCCGGGGCAAAAGGTGGAGAAACTCCTCTTGTTTCATCGGTGCTGATGGGCGGCATCCCGGCAAAGATTGCTGGTGTAAAAACAATCGCCATGGTCACCCCTCCCACCCGAAACGGAAGCATCAATCCACACCTTCTTGTGGCAGCTCAAAAGGCGGGTATCCATAAAATTTACAAGGCCGGAAGCGCCTGGGCAATTGCAGCCCTTGCTTACGGCACGGAAACCATACCAAAAGTCAATGTGATCGTAGGACCGGGAAATATTTATGTGACCTTGGCCAAAAAAATTGTAGCCGGCACTGTGGGGATTGACATGATCGCAGGTCCCAGTGAAATTCTGGTGATTGCAGATCAATCCGCCAATCCGGAATATATAGCAGCAGATCTGCTGTCACAGGCTGAGCATGATCCTCTGGCTTCGGCCATCCTGATTACAGACCAAAAAGAGATTGCGCAGGCGGTGAAGGAAGCGGTTGCAAAACAGCTGGAAACATTAAAGAGATCAAAAATTGCCAAGGAATCGATTCAGAAGTACGGGGGAATCATGATTGTCCCGAACCTGACGATCGCCATTGAACTTGCAAACCGATTTGCGCCTGAACACCTTGAGCTCCAGGTTGAAAATCCATTTGATTTTGTCAGCCAGATTCGTAATGCTGGTGCGGTTTTTCTGGGAAATCATACCCCTGAACCGGTAGGAGATTATATCGCTGGCCCCAATCATGTATTGCCTACCGCAGGAACGGCAAAATTTGCATCTGCCTTGTCCGTGGATCATTTTATTAAAAAAACAAGTTTGATCTATTATTCAGAGGCAGCATTCAGGAAGGAAGCAAAGGACATTATGCTGCTTGCGGAAACCGAAGGTCTGGATGCCCATGCCAGATCCGTAAGGGTCCGGCTGCAAAAATAGTCATAGCTTTTGCGAAAAAGATGGTTACCTGAAATCAAAGAGCAGATAGGAACCCAGTTTGTCAAAGTGTTCAAGAGAGATAAATTCTGTTCCGATCGAACGTCCGTTTACACTTCTAACAATTACGTCTTTGGATACTTTTGAGAATTGTTTGTCATCCAGGGTAAATTCCAGCCTCATTTTATCGCCAACCTTGACGTTTGTCTGAAAATTGGTTTGGATTCTGAGTCCGGATCTTGAAAGATCCAGAATATCCATGGTACCTCTGTCGACGCCATTTTCATGTAAAAATGTTCCAGCCAGATGCGTATCCTTCCGGATGTGTTTTCTTCTCTCCAGAAGGGCGGAATAGGTATGTCCGCACGGGCATTTGCATTTGACGCGGACAGCCTGCTGGATACTCCGAAAACGGGAAACGTTTGTTGTCTTGACTTTATTACATTCCGGGCATTTGAAGGTAGCCATATCATTGCTACCAATGAACACTTTTTCCGTCATCTTGATCACCATATGAATTCAGGTATTGGGAGGTTAATTAATCTGCTTCCTACCATAAAAGCTTTTAGAGATCAAACCTCAATTCATCCGGCCATTCTCTTTCGTGGCCATCCATTTTTCCTTTACGACAGGCATCAATCACCATCCGGCGATTTTTGATCCGGATATCTCTATCCGGCGCAACATTGTTAAAGATTTTCCATAACATCAACGAATGGTTTTTCATATCGATTTCTTTGTCAAACAGAATAAAGATCGTGAAACCCGGGAGGATATCCTGTTCCAGTATTTTTTCGGAGATTTCCCTGCCGCCAAGAATCAGGGTCTTTTGAACGGTTATAAAGAGAATCCGGTTGATGATTCCCTGGTGTGGAGATAAATCCTGATCCAGTACTTTGCATGCAACAGCCCCTTCAATATTTCCCAGAACGATGTCGGAAATTTTCGGATTTCCCGGTGGTTCCGGCAGATCAAAAGATTTACTTCTGGGAGGCTCATCCTGGAAACGTTTTGTAAGATCAATACCGATCTTTGAGCCAAAGTTGGGAAATGGGGAAGAGTGATCCAGGACATCCAGGATTCCTTTTGTCAGGGTGATATCCGAGGTGATATCAAAACTGGTGAGAAATTTTGAAAATACGGCTTTTGCATCCTGAGGGTTCACCTGTTGATCAACCACTACGATTGCTTTACAGAAACTCATCTGACCGGAACCCCACAGTCCGCTCATCAGTTTCTGTGCATGTCCTTGAAACTCTTTTTCAATGGACACAATGACAATGTTGTGGAACACACCTTCCCAGGGAAACCAGTAATCTCTAATCTCAGGCATTACGGACTGAATCATGGGGAGAAACAGACGTTCTGTTGCCTTGGCAAGGTAGCAGTCTTCCATCGGTGGCGGACCTACCAGTGTGGCATTGTAAATGGGATTTCTGCGATGGGTGATGGCGGTGACATGAAATACCGGGTACTCATCCGCCAGGGAGTAATAACCGGTGTGATCGCCAAATGGGCCTTCCAGACGTCTTTCATCCGGAAGAACATATCCTTCCAATACAAACTCCGCCTCCGCAGGCACCTCCATATCAATGGTGATGCATTTTGTCATCTTAACCGGTTTTTTTCGGATAAACCCGGCAAGAAGCATTTCGTCGATTCCGCGCGGCATGGGTGC
>PNOB01000050.1 GCA_013824585.1 Desulfobacterium sp.
AGGATACTCAGTCACTGAATTTATAGATTGCATAGAGGCATTAAAAGTGTTTACCGCTAATCCTCACGATTTTGACTTAGTAATGACGGATTATGGAATGCCCAATATGAACGGAAAGCAGTTGGCAAAAAAAATAAAAGAAATACGTTTTGATATTCCAACAATTCTGTTCACAGGTTATGGTGATTTGGTTGCAAAAGAAAGAATTGGTGAATGGGGAATGGATGGATTGTTGATAAAACCTTTCAAATTAAAACAACTCAGTAACCTTGTGAGAGAAGTGATAGATAAAAGGTCAACAAACACTTAAGTTTCTTTTAAAACCATTGAATGCAATTAATGCTGTGGAAAAAGAAATAATCAAAACAACATAAACCAACCGATTCTCGCACCTCAAGTCGCTGATTTTGGTGCTCCCACCCGGTTCAAGGATAGCCCCAAATTCGTTTCGATAGCATAGCGTGCAGCGGCAACACATAACGGCTATGATCGGCACTATTACGACTTTTCAGGCATTGACGGCGAAATACCGGACTGTTAAAGTGCAGAATGTCTGGAGCTATATGCATCATTTTTAAGGCGTTGGGATCATGTGCACTATGGCAAGCAGTGCTCCACCTTCGATGTGCTCGTTTTTAGCCTTTCAAATAAGTGATTCTCCTTGGGGGAATTATAGAACAGTTTCCAGACTTATGCACCTGTCCGGTTTTCTCCGGCCTTCTCTCTCTCATTCCATTTGCACCTTGTCGGTGGGCAACAATTTTCCCCTGCCCAAATCTTGCAGAACATGCTCGCAGATGGTAGGACTTGAAGTCAATGATGTTGCTGATGACTTGAAGCTCTTTGCTCTGAATATGGTCTTTTATTTTGGGGCATCAACGGATAGTTATTTGCGTGGATGGACACTAATTAACAATCAAATATAGATGATGTACAGGTAAGAAGATGGGGCATTTAACCGCTAACAATTACAAATCACTTTACAGAAGAATGGATCAGTTTGTTTATGGCGTTTTTGACTCTAAAGAATTCTATGAGATACTAAAAATCCTTTTTACAGATGAAGAAGCATTTCTGTGCTCGCTCATGCCGCTTTTACCGACGCCACTTGAGAAAATATCGAACATATGGGAAACATCCGAAAAAAAAGCAGAATCAATTTTAAATACACTGGTGAGTAAGGGGTTGGTTTATGAAGATGATTTTGAAGGTTCTACTTTATACACGCTTGCTATCCCAGTTTTTGGGTTCTTTGAATTTTCACTAATGCGTAATGACGGTATGTTTGATCGGAAAACGTTATCAAATCTTTATAACAAATACATTACTGAGGATGATAACTTTATAAAAAAATATTTCGGAAATAATCCACCAATTTCAAGAACTTTTGTTCAAGAAAAAACATTGTCGGAAGATATTGCTTCGGAAATATTATCATATGAAAAATCCAGTTACATAATAGAAGTTGCTGATACGATTAGTGTAGGAACGTGTTTTTGCCGGCACAAAATGGAACATGCCGGGAAAGCCTGTGATAATCCTCAAGATGTTTGTTTCTCCTTTGGGAGTATTGCTAAAACACTTATTGAGAAAGGAATTGCAAGAGAAATTACAAAAACAGAAGCATTTGATATTTTACAACATTGTATTGATAAAGGATTAGTACAAATTGGAGACAATGTTAAAAATAAGCCGGCAGTTATTTGTAATTGTTGTAGTTGTTGTTGCGACTTGTTGTTATCCTATAAAAGAACCGGTATGAGTACAATAGTAACGCCAAGCAATTATTTATCAACAATCGATCATGCCGCATGTGATAATTGCAGGCTTTGTATTGAAAAATGTCCGGTTGATGCTATTCGTTTCGTCAATGGAAAAATAGTTGTCAATGATAGTTGGTGTCTTGGCTGCGGCGTTTGTGCAAATTTTTGTAAAACAAACGCCTGCAAAATGGAAGCACGACCGGAAAAAATTGATGTCCCCGAGGACACTTTGCGTAAAGTTGTTCTTTCCGCAATTTATCAGGAAAAAATCGGGAATTTTCTTTTTGATAATCAAAAAAGCGAAGTCCATAAAATTTTAAGGATATTCATTAATGCTTTAACTAAAATTCCACCTATAAAATGGATGTTGTTAAAAAAATCAGCTCAAGACAGACTATTAGCGTTTTCTTTAAAAAAATGCAGTATCGAAAATTTCAATATTTCGTAGCTATCCGGCTTGTAGTAGAAATTGTGGGGGCTTGAATCCCACAAAAACGCCAGTATCCAAATTTTGACATGTGTTTACAATCCCACAGGATAGTCACTGATGAAGACTGTTGTTTTCAATGTTGAATCCGGTGGAAAGGTTGTTGAGTTGTGATTTTTCCTGTAATCTTTTCTAAAAAACAAGAACGGAAGGATCCTGGAAGAACATCATGGCAAAACCGCTTATGAGCACGTCATGCAGGCAATGGCCAACCTTTGCGGCCTTATGATTATGTGATCAATAGAGATTTTCAAAAGATCGACTGTGTCAGAATGCGTAAATACAGTAATACAAAATTAAATTGTCAGAACCCTCTTTAAATACTGTCCAGTATAGGATTTCTGATTTTCAACAATCTGTTCCGGGGTTCCGACACCTACCACCTCTCCCCCTTTGTCTCCGCCATCCGGTCCCAAATCAATGATATTATCTGAATATTTGATGACATCCAGATTGTGTTCAATAACAATAACCGTATTTCCTGCTTCAACCAATCTTTCAAGAACCCCGAGTAACTTTTTAATATCATCCGTATGAAGCCCTGTCGTTGGCTCATCAAGGATATATACTGTTTTTCCTGTGCCTTTTTTACTTAGTTCTTTTGCCAGTTTTACACGTTGAGCCTCACCGCCGGACAATGTTGTTGCAGGTTGACCGATCTTTATATATCCAAGCCCCACATCAAATAGCGTTTGTAACTTTGATCTGATATTTCCAATTTTCCCCAAGAATACAAGTGATTGATTCACTGTTAAGTCAAGCACCTCTGTAATATTTTTCCCCTTATACTTAATCTCAAGTGTTTCACGGTTATACCGTCTTCCTTTACAGACATCACATGCTACATAGACATCTGGCAAAAAATGCATTTCGATTTTAATGATGCCATCTCCACTGCATGCTTCACATCGCCCACCTTTGACATTAAAACTGAAACGCCCGGGCTTGAATCCCCGCATTCTTGATTCCGGAGTTTTTGCAAAAATCTCACGAATAAAAGAAAAAATTCCCGTGTATGTTCCGGGGTTGGAACGAGGCGTTCTGCCAATGGGTGATTGGTCGATATGAATCACTCTATCAACATATTCAATGCCCTCAATCTTTTCATAACTACCTGCTGTGATCTTTGCCTGATAGAGCTTCTGCGAAAGAATGCGATACAGGGTTTCCAATACCAGGGTAGACTTTCCTGATCCAGATACACCGGTAACACAATTAAAACATCCAAGTAAAAATTCCACATCAATATGTTTCAGGTTGTTTGCGCAGGCACCTTTTATCACAATTTTTTTACCATTTCCATTGCGTCTCTTCACAGGAGTTGGAATTTTCATTCTTCCGGATAAATATTTTCCGGTCAATGATTCTGCATGAGTAAGAATTTCTTTCGGGGGTCCTGAAAATACGACCTGCCCACCGTTCATGCCCGCTTCAGGACCCATATCAACAACATGATCAGCTGCCATGATCGTATCCTCATCATGCTCCACGACAAGAACTGTGTTGCCAAGATCACGCATATTCATCAGCGTCTGAAGAAGCTTCTGGTTATCTTTTTGATGAAGCCCGATACTAGGTTCATCTAATACATATAAAACACCGGTCAGCTTTGACCCAATCTGAGTGGCAAGTCGGATCCGCTGACTCTCCCCTCCGGAAAGAGTGGATGCAGTCCTATGGATGGTCAGATACGGTAGACCGACATTGATTAAAAATCCAAGCCGTTCCCTGATCTCTTTTAATATCTTTTCAGCAATAGCCGCTTTTTTGCCAGACAGTTCCAACTCGTTAAAAAACTCAAATGCCTTTTCTACTGTCATGGATGAAATTTCAGATATCGTTAATCCACCAATTTTTACAGAACGACTGGATTGATTTAAACGACTTCCGCCACAATCTGAACAAAGTCTGAAATTCATATATTTCTTTATCTCTTCCCTGACCTGAAATGAATCTGTCTCTTTATAGCGTTGCTCCAGGTATGGTATTATCCCTTCCACTTTTTTCCGATAAATAATACGCCGATTATTTTCCTCAAAATAAAAAGGAATGGTTTCATCGCCTGATCCCCAAAAAAGCACTTTTTTAAATCCGTCAGGCAGATCTTTGAATGGTGTATAAATATCAATACCAAAATGGATAGTAAATGCATCTAAAAATTCCGCAAACTGGACAGAACTCTTGTTTGACCAAGGTGAAACAGCTCCTTCACGTAAAGTTAATTCCGGATTTGGTACAATCAAATCCGGATCGAATTCAGTTATTGCTCCAAGCCCATCGCACTTTGGGCATGCTCCTTGAGGTGAATTAAAGGAAAAACTAGCTGGTGTGAATTCAGAATAACTTACTCCGCAGTCCACACATGCTGATTTTTCACTGAAAAAAATGGATTCCCCATCGATTACATCGACGATCACAAGACCTTCAGACTGTGCCATTGCAAGCTCCAATGAATCAGCCAATCGATTTCGAATGTTTTCTTTCAGAATCAGACGGTCTACTACAACATCAATGGAATGTTGCTTTTGCTTATCCAGCTTGGGTACAGTTTCAATATCATGGATCTGTCCATCCACTCGAACACGTGCGAATCCGTCCATCTTCAGTCTGGCCAACAACTTTTCATAGGTACCCCTTTGATCTTTTACTATAGGTGCAATGATGAGAATCTTTGTCCCGATCTCCATTTTTGTGACGGATTCAATGATCTGATCAATTGTTTGAAAAGCTATGGGCAGGCCGCATTGATAACAATAGGGAGTTCCGATTCTGGCAAAAAGCAAACGGAAATAATCATAAATTTCAGTTACAGTTCCAACAGTAGATCTTGGATTATGACTTGCTGTTTTTTGTTCGATAGCAATCGCCGGCGAAAGCCCCTCAATCATATCAACATCCGGTTTTTCCATTCTTTCAAGAAATTGGCGGGCATATGTGGAAAGAGATTCCACATATCTTCGTTGTCCCTCTGCATACAGGGTATCAAAAGCAAGGGTTGACTTTCCCGACCCGGAAAGACCTGTGATAACAATAAGTTTTTCACGAGGCAAATCCAGATTGATATTTTTAAGATTATGCTGCCGTGCACCTCGAATTGTTATTTTATCGGATCTCATTAACAACTTCCGCCTTTCAATACATTGTTGGCGTGGATTGCAGCCATTCGTATTGCTTCAATCATGCTGCCTGGTTTAGCTTTTCCGGTTCCAGCAATATCATAGGCAGTTCCATGGTCAACAGATGTTCGAATAACCGGTAAACCTATGGTGGTATTTACACCATCCATAAAATGAATCAGTTTGAATGGTATCAAACCCTGATCGTGATACATACAAACTACTGTATCAAATTGTCCATTTATCGCCTGATAAAACACCGTATCAGGAGGAAATGGCCCGGAGATGTTCCATCCCTGACTACGGGCTTGACGAATAGCGGGAATAATTATCTCTTGCTCCTCTGAACCAAAAAGACCTTGCTCTCCGGCATGTGGATTTAAACCGGCAACAGCGATACGAGGAGATTGAATTCCAAACCGGGATTCCAATGACGAGTGAGTAATCTCGATGGTATTGAAAATCTTTTCAACCGAGAGAGATGCAATAGCGTCTTTCATGGATTGATGTATGGTGACGAGAACAATGCGTAACCTATTTCCTGCCATCATCATCACATATTTGTCAGTGTTTGTTCTCTGAGCCAGTAATTCCGTATGCCCTGAAAAAGGGCTACCAGCCATTTTCATGGCAACCTTATTGATGGGACCTGTGACAAATGCGTCTATATTCCTTTCAATTGCTAAATCAATGGCTGTTTTGATGTATTCAATCATTGCAAGGCCTGTAATCCGGTTCGGCAATCCCCATTTAACATCTTTGGTATCTAAGTCTGTTCGGCTGATCAAATCAATCGTTCCATAAAGAAATTTTCCATCTTCAGGAACCGTTATTGGGTTGAAAACAACCTTTACATTCAATGCTTTTGAAACCCTTGCCAATAAATTATGATCACCTATCACAATAGGCCGACACCATTTATAAACAGATTTATCTTGTAAAGACATTAAAAGAATTTCTGGTCCGACTCCTACAGGGTCACCCATGGTAATACCTACTATTGGTTTATATTCATTCATGATTCATCCTTTCTGATGATAACGGATAACAGAAAAAAGAGATAATATGTTACCGGGCATTTGTTTTTTTTTCAAATGCAATCCTTGATTTACTTTGGAAAAACAAGTCTCTTTGAATCGAAAACCTTACTACTGCTATCTCTCCATTGTTGATAAATTGTTCATAACTATATGCTTATTAACCAATCTTTTTTCTGCAAGACAGGTTGAAATTAAGGGGGAAAAACATGAAAAAATTGTTTCTATTATTTTAAAAACTCAAGTAAATCGTAGAAAACGAAAGATTTTAAAAGAAATGATTTCTTTTCAAAATCATTGAATATTCTTTTATATCCTTAAAATGCTTATAGAAAAAATCACTTATTAAATAGTTGTATTTCAAAATAGTTGTTCTATTTTTACTATAATTTATAAATAGTTTCAATATGTTATTTGATAACAATAATTCATAGTCAAATACATACTAAACAGTGTTCATCACATTTGACGGCCAAACTGTTATAGGCTATTGCTTGCCGAACTGATCTTCAAGTGATTTCTAATAATTTGAAGTAATCCCTGCAAGAACCGAATTATTCAGTATAAGTATCGTTACTAATTAAATATTAATATTATTCTAACTGTTTTTGACCAAGCAATACATGGAAATAGGTTGGCGATTATGGAATTGATATGGGAAAAAGTCAAAACTGTTATTAAGACCAAGATACCAGGTCACATTTATAAAATGTGGATCGAACCTCTTGAATTTCGCGATGCTCAAGATGGCAACATCATGATTGCCTGTCCAAATCCATTTTTAAAAAAAAGAGTTCAGGATAATTATAAATCCCTTATCGAATCAGAATTCAAAAATATTTCCGGAAGTGCATTTACATTAAATTTCTCGGTTTCAGATACGAAAGAAAATATAAAAAGAAAAAAAAATGGGGCATATAACGCATCTTTTCAAGACCTTGAAAAATCAGAAGACAATCAAAAGTTTTTACCCAAGTTACGATTTCAGTCACCCATAGGTCGACTTCTCCGAAAAGACTATACTTTTGATAATTTTGTCGTTGGTCAAAGTAATGATTTTGCATATTCTGCTGCTTTATCTATGGCTTCAAATCGATATGGCACACAAAACTCACTATTTTTATTGTCTAAAACAGGTATGGGCAAAAGTCATCTTTCACAAGCTGTTGGCCACCAGATTCTTTCTTCAAAACCAATGGAAAGGGTCTACTATATTACTGCTGAAGACTTTACTAATGAAATGATTCACGCTTTCCGGCATGACTCGATAAGCCGGTTTAAAGAAAAATACCGCAATAACTGCGATGTTCTTCTACTGGAAGATATACACTTTCTTTCCGGAAAAGAACGGACCCAGATTGAACTCGCCCTGGCATTAGACTATCTGTATGAGAATAACAAAAAAATAATTTTTACGAGCTGCTGTCTCCCGGGTGATATTCCAAAACTTAGCGAACAACTGAGTTCAAGGCTTTCCTGTGGACTGATTTCAAATATTGAGCCGCCCAATTTTGCAACACGAGTGAGGATATTACAAAAAAAATCCAAGGCTAAAGGCATCCGTATTCCTGATGATGTTACAGATTATCTGGCAGATGAACTTTCAGATAATGTCAGACAGCTTGAAAGCGGCCTGATAGGTGTTGCAGCGAAATCATCTCTTTTGGGCAAACAGATTGATCTCAACCTGGCCAAAAGTGTTGTTCAAAACATAACCAGACTCAGTAAAACAATAACTCTTTCTGTGATTATTAAACTTGTCTGTAAAGAATTCAAAGTTTCTGAAAAGGATATTATTTCACGTTCCAGAAAACAGAGCATCGTTATCCCCAGACAAATATCGATGTATCTGGCGCGTAAATATACTCAACAGCCTCTTCAGGCTATTGGAAAAACTTTTAACAGACAACATGCCACAGCAATTCATTCAATCGGGGTTATTGACCAGGAAATGAAAAAAAATAGCCCGATTAAAAAGCAGGTTGAATACTTTTGCAAGAAACTTGATGATGGCAATTTTTAAAAAATGAGCCAATTTCAAAACGATTATAAAGCGTCACACCGGCGAAAGTCAGTGCCCAGAAAAGAGCCGAAAATACTGGATTCTAGTTTTCGCCGGAACTACAACAACAGACTTTTGAAATTGGCTCACATGATTTCATGACAATCTCCGGAAAGGCCTTATCAGCCTTAAAAAAAATAGTTGGTCAGCATAATTTCACAAAAGAGATTGAAGAGTGTGCGTGTTATTCATATGATGCAACAGCACAGCATTTCCTTCCCGATGCAGTTGTTTTTCCCCAAAACAGTGATGAAATTTCGAAAATTTTATCCCTTGCATCAAAAAATAGTTTTTATGTAATTCCACGTGGTTCAGGATCCGGTATGACAGGCGGTTCTCTCCCGGTAAAAGGTGGTGTTGTCGTTGTATTAACCAGAATGAACCGTATCCTTGAAATCGATTGCGATAACCTTATTGCGGTTGCAGAGCCGGGTGTTATCACAAGCCATTTTCATAAAGCGGTTGAGAGTAAAGGTCTGTTTTACCCTCCGGACCCATCAAGCTCTGATTTTTCAACATTGGGGGGTAATCTGGCCGAATGTGCAGGTGGGCCAAGAGCCGTTAAATATGGTGTCACCAGAGACTATGTACTGGGGTTGCAAGCTGTTCTACCCAATGGAGACATTATTAAGACAGGCGTGAAAACGGCAAAAGGCGTTGTTGGTTACGATTTGACCAGGCTTCTTGTCGGGTCAGAGGGTACTCTGGGTGTGATCACACAGATGACACTGCGACTTCTTCCGCGTCCTGAATTTGTTCGGACCATGACGGCGGTATTCGAAAGCATGGATATTGGTGCAGAAACTGTATCGGAAATCATGAGGCAGAAAATTATTCCCAGAACGGTTGAATTTATGGATAATGCTTCGATCAATTGCACAGAAGATTATTTACATATGGGATTACCCAGAGATGCGGGTGCCATGCTTCTTCTGGAGGTAGATGGAAATAAAGATCAAGTCAATTCGGACATTGAATTATTAAAAAACCTTTGCTTATTAAAAGGTGCAAAAAATATAACCATAGCGCAATCCGATCTGGAAAGAGCGGATCTCTGGAAAGCACGAAAAGCGATCTCACCGGCCTTATTTCGGCTGGCACCAGATAAAATTAATGAAGACATCGTTGTTCCCAAAAGCAAAATACCCCATATGGTCAGAAAAATTAAAGAGATATCAGACGAGACAGGACTTTTGCTTGCCAGTTTCGGACATGCAGGTGATGGAAATATCCACGTCAATATCATGCTGGATAAAAAAGATTCTGAACAGGTCCGGAAAGCTGAAATTGCCCTTGAGCTTCTATTTGATTATACATTGGATCTTGGTGGAACAATCTCTGGAGAGCACGGTATTGGAATCACAAAAGCGCCTTTTATAACGAAAGAAATCGGTCAGGCAGAGCTTACATTAATGAAAAATATTAAAACTGCTTTTGATCCAAAAGGTATTTTAAATCCAGGAAAAATGTTTACTTCCCTCACTGATTGACCACCGATAAAACAAGGTACTGCACAGACTTACGACATCATCCAGCTTGTTTTCTGCTCACAATTTGTCAATTCAACTTCTTTTTTTAACAATTCAAACAAATTTTATTGAAGTTATTGTTGAAAGAACATAACAAATAAGCATGCTGAAAGAACTTTAATTCTTTCAGACTGTTTAAGCAATTCTGCCCCTACATTAGAAAAACGGAGTTGGCATATGAAAAACAGTTTTTCCCTTTGGTTGTCAATTTTCATACTGTTGATATCAGCCAACGGCTTTTCACAAGAAAAAGAATCCCTCTCCCCTGAAAATCGTTTCTCTGCACGTCTGGAGTTCGGACTTATGGGAATGACCACAAACAGTTCTTATATCGCTGTCTATACGGAAGATGCACTGTATGATTCCGATCGATTCCCATATATCAACAGCCTGGGGAAACGGGATTCTTATCTTTCTTATGGTACATCCTTTTTTTTATTCGACGTCAACTATATGATCAAAGATGATATCATCATTTATGTTGGCACTCCTTTTTTCGATGATTCCCGGAAAGGGTTGACGTTCGGCACTGAAAAATTGTTTCAAGATCAAAGTATTCTCGGCCTTTCCATATTCATCGGAAACGATGCCCTTTGGAAAGATCCTTATGCCACATACGTGGATAGAGAGGCTACCTATTCCTATCGTCTGGGCACAACAATCGAATACGATGGAATCTTGGGATCTGAACTGAATATGAATTACACCTTTCAAGGCCTGATTGTCATAGATGATGAATCTGGAGCCCGAAATCCGGATTTGAAAAGGGATGGGATCACCCATACGTTTGAAACCGGTTACCGTTTTTTTCTGACCGATACATACGATACCATCCTGACTCCGTCTATTTTTTATACTATTGATCACAGCAAGGGAGAAGCTTATCAAAACAACTCCTTTGGAACAGAACTCGACTTTTCAACGGAAACCGGGAAGAATGGTTATACAGTCTCCGGAACCTATATAAAACATCATTTTAACGGTATTCATCCAATTTTTGATGAAAAAAGAACTGAGGACACATATCTTCTAAAATGTTTTTATACGCGAAAGAATTTAATGGACAGCAACTGGTATACACGGATCGGCGGAGTATATGAATATGTGGATTCAAACATCGATTTTTTCAAACAACACTCTTTTTATTATGGTGTGTCGTTAGGATACACCTTTGAATAAACAATAAGATGAAAAAACAGATTATCTTCTCCATATTCCTGTTCTATATACTTTTTTTGACAATTGTTTCTTTGGTTACTGAAAAAGAAAACAGGGTTATGGACAATTCCTGTCTATATAAAAAAAAAGAGATTCAATTTGCTGCCTTTTTCCCAACAACCTCCCCTTTTTCCAGATCCAGAATAAAAAATCGAATGAGTCAGAAAACACTTTTACGAAAAATTCAAATCAATAACCAGAGCTATTATCAACAATTCATCAAAAAAACAGAAAACCTGATCAAACTCCTTCATGAAATAAATACAGGCAACAACCATTATCATGAAGTCCTGATCTACTGGCAGTTCGGCGAACAGATTATCATGGAAATGGCTTTGCACAACAACCAAGCATACCATACATTTCTGATCAATTCTCTTACCGATGAGTTGGGAATACCACAACAAAAACTGAATACAATCATTGCATTAAGAAAGGCATATCCTGTTGCAGCAGAATTACCCCTTGCCTTGAGCTGGGAGCATTGTGAAATTCTGATTGAAATTAATGAAAAGGATAAAAGGCTATTCTATCAGCGAATTACAGAAAAAAACCAGTGGACGCCGAATGAACTGCGCCAAAACATACAAAAAAATATTGATATCAAAACGCAATAGACTTCTGTAGACAGCAATATATGCGATACAATGATAAAATTAAAAAAAACAGAATGAACCATATTCTAATGATTCTGTTCTGGATATTCCTCCTGATGTCAAAACGCGATTATGCCGATGCTTCGGTTGGTGATTCCCTGATAACACTGACACCCGATCGCTTTACCTACTATATCGGACCCGCCGGCAGCAGCATTCCGGGGCCATTGGAAACCTGGAAACCGGTATCATTATTTACAAACCGGGAATTGAAAGAAGGACATGATTTTTGGGTCAGAATCGCCCTTCCCGAAAGCAATTGGGAAGAACCTGCAATCCATATAACTGCTTTCCTGAAGGGATTTATGGTTTTCATGGCAAATCAAAACATTTACTCCTATGGAGAAATGCCCGATATGCCGGACAAGGAAATGGATATCCAATATAATAAGAACCATTTCGTTTCAATAAACGATCTGCCGCTGGATTCCTTTTTGTATATCAAGATATTTTATTCCAGTGCTGCTGATATTGGCGAGATTTACTCTATTACAATTGGTTCAAAGGAAGATGTGATCAATAATATGCTACAGGAATGGGATGAGGTGTTGAGTGGCAATATGATTGATGTTTGCCTTGGTTTCCTGTTGTTCGTGACAGGACTGGGCTCTCTCTTCATGTTTGTGATCCGTTGGCAGCAGCAGGATTACCCATTTCTTTTTTTTGGAATCTTTACATTTTGTGTCGGGATTACATATCTGTCGGACAGTAATCCATTATTCATTCTGAATATCTCCCCAAAGCTTCATTTTTATATCAAATCGATTTCATTTCTTCTGGTTCCGGTTGGATTGTTTGGTTTTACGGAGAATATGCTTCAAACAAGCCGAAATGATATCCTTCGTCGGATATGGCAGTTTCATCTGCTGCTGGCTGTTGCAGCACTGTTTATGATCCATTTTCAGATCGACTATACATTCCTTGTCCTGATCGCTCTGACCATAAACTGTACCCTTTCCATGTTCGTCATAATCAAAACAGAAAGCGCGGCGAAGGATAAAATCAAAATTACATTTGCTGCTTTTTTTCTGTTATTTATCATCCTCCTGATAAGTCATATTCTGGAAAGGCTGAGATTGATCCCACTGTCCTTAGATTTCTTCGGCTGGGGCATACTGTTCTTTGTTTTTGCATTGGGATATTTACTTATACAACATTATCAAAGAACAAACCTTGCGATGCAAAATGTATCCCTGGAGCTGGAAAAAAACAGATCTGAACTCTACAGGATGCAAAAAGAAAATCTGATTTCCCAACTGGAAGCGCTGAAAAACCAGATTGATCCTCATTTTCTGTTCAATACTTTCAGCACACTCACTTCCATCATAGAAGAAAGCCAGGAAACTGCTGTTAGTTTTGTTGAAGAGCTGTCAAATGTTTATCGATATGTATTGCAAACAAGAGTGCATAATCTGATTCCCGTAAAAGAGGAACTTGACTTCATTCAATCCTATACATTTCTGATGTCAAAACGATTTGGAAAAAATCTGACGGTTTCCATTACTGTTCCGGAAGAGTTTCATCATTTTTATATTATTCCATTCTCCCTTCAACTGCTGATTGAAAATGCAATCAAACACAATATCATATCCCTTAAAAAACCGCTGACGATTGAAATATATATGCACAATGATAATATTGTTGTTCGCAACAACCTTCAGAAAAAAACAACATCGGTAAAATCCACACATGTCGGGCTGGCAAACATTGAGAAGCAGTACAGCCTGGTTTCAAAAAAAGAGGTCCGGATTATCGCATCGGAACTGGAATTTCAGGTCGAGATTCCACTGCTATCAAAAAGAGGTTGACACATGAAAGTAGTAATCATTGAAGATGAAATGGCTGCATCCAGGCGGCTGGAAAAAATGCTGAAAAAAATCGATCCACAAATTGAAATCCTGGCGATGCTGGACAGCATAGATGACACTGTAAACTGGCTGACCAACAATGGGGAGCCGGACATTATTTTTGCCGATATTCAATTGTCTGATGGAGTTTGCTTCGACATATTTAAACATGTGCAGACAAAAAGTGCCGTGATTTTCACAACCGCATACGATGAATATGCGGTCGAAGCTTTTAAAGTGAATAGTATAGACTATCTTCTGAAACCGATTAATCCTGAAGCCTTATCAAGAAGCATAGAAAAATTCCACAACCTGAAAATGACATATGCTGAATCCGACAAAAACAGATTCGAATCCTTATTAAGCATGCTGGACCAGACCGGCAAAGATTATAAGTCCCGATTTCTTGTAAAAACCGGCCAGAACATGAAGATCGTTTCAACCAACGAGATTGCCTATTTCCTGATTGAAAATCAGCTTGTCTTTCTGATCACAAAGCAAAACAACCGCTTTTTGATAGAGCAAACTCTTGATGAACTCGAAAAAAGACTTGATCCAAAACTATTTTTCAGAATCAACCGGCAAATGATTATTTCACTGGATTCGGTACGGACGATACACCCGTATTTCAACAGCAGACTGAAACTGGATGTAACCCCTGACCGGGAATTGGAGATTCTGGTTAGCCGGATGAAAGTCAATGATTTCAAAAAATGGATAGATCAATAAGGTCTGTGTCATTCACCCTTGAGAAACGACAGTTCATCAAATTTTTCTATCAGCTCAACCAGACTCAATTGACTGAATTACACACACCGAATATCAATAAGCTCATCAGACAAAAAAATGTTCGATAACCGACCAGCACAGGAGGAACCATTGGGACTCATTCAAGAAAATAACGACGATATTATATCCGGAATAAACATCACTCCGCTTGTGGATATCATGCTGGTGCTTCTCATTATTTTTATGCTAGTTTCGTCTATCGTTGACCTTCATGCCATAAAAGTTGAACTGCCGCATGCTGCGACTGGACAAGAGATTAAAAATGAAACGGTTTCCGTGATGATAATGCAAAATGGTGACTACTATCTTGCCGGGAAGAAAATGGACTCCTCTGAAGATTTACGCACCAATCTTGAAATCAGGAAAAAAGCCAATCCCGATATTCAGGTTGCCATCAGCGCGGATAAAAAAACCTTTCATGAAGAAGTTATCCGGGTGATTGATATGGTCAGAAAGCTGGATATCACACGTTTCGCAATCAATGTTGAACCATTGAATCCAAGTGAGAACTGATGAAAAAACCGGAATATTTCATAGTGATGGGATTTCTGTTCTCCGCATCGATTCATGGAGGTCTCTTCTCTTATTTTCTTTCCATGAATAACAATCCGGTTGAAAATCGATTATATCTATCTTCCGTACTTGTACCTGTAAAAATATTGAAAGATGAAAAACCCCCGGAAAAGCAGGAAGTGAAAAAAGAGAAAAAACCGATTCGAATCACAAAAAAAATAAAAAGCAATCCAATTCCGATTTCCCATAAGAGAACACTCACAGAAAAACCGACAAAATCGGAAAATGTGAAACCGGTCTTTGGTGTAACAAAACAGACAGTGATGAATGCAAAAGGTGCAGGGATGGGAGTCCGAATCGGAAATACGGTAATGAAAGAACAGGAAGAAGAATATACACCTCCTGAGAAGATAAAAGAGTATACTACTGTTCCTGTTTTTGAACTTACGACAATGCCTGTTTTCAAAAAACGCGTTAAACCGGAGTATCCTGCGCCCCTGAAAGAGGAAGAACTTGAAGGAGAGGTTGCACTGTCCGTTACCATTGATGAAAAAGGCATGGTTACGGAAGTCACGGTTATCCGGGCTGATCACATTCTTTTTGCAGAAGCGGCAGTCAAAGCGCTTAAAGCAAGTGTTTTCGAGCCGGCCACAAAAAACAATGAGCCGGTTTCAACTATTTTAGATGATTTGGTATATACTTTTGTACTGGATGAATAATTTATAAAAGAGGTGAACTTTATGATCACAACCCAGGTTTCCATTTTTGCATTTCACGCAGCACGTGTAATTCTTGTTTTATTGTTGCTGCTCAGTCTTTGCTCAATTGCATTTTTTATTGAACGTATGTTGTATTTCAATAAGCATTTTTTGGATAAGCCTTCCATTCTTCCGGAACTGGAGGCAGCGGATTCCCTTCATGACACCATAAGCATTCTTGACCGCTATAATACATCAGAAACCCGGATTATTTTAAAAGGCCTCCGGCAAAATCACAGCTCGGAAAAGAGCTTTATTAAAATCGTCACTGCCTATTTCTATATTGAAAAAGAAAACTGGGAACGGTATTCAAACTTTCTTGGATCCGTAGGAAGCAATGCGCCATTTATCGGGCTTCTCGGGACTGTTCTGGGGATTTTAAAATCATTTGCAGATCTTGGAACCGCTATGAGCAGCGGTCCCCAGGTTGTCATGGCTGGTATTTCCGAGGCACTGATCGTCACTGCTGTCGGTCTTGCGGTTGCTATTCCGGCTGTTATTTTTTTCAATATCTGTAAAACAAAAATCAAAGCAGGTTCAGTCAGGGTTGAATCGATTCAAAACATGATCTGTTCAAAAAATCTGTTTTCAGGACAAAAAAATGATTAAAAAAATGAGAATATTCCTCATCCTTTTTTGGGCATACGCATCCATATCATCGCCGGACAATGGGAACGCATCTGAATCCGTTGACGAAAAGGAAACAGGAGTAACAATAAGCGCAGTTGTAATTGAAAAAGGTACCAGAATTTCACTTCAGAATATCAAGGTCTATTTGCGGGATCTAAAAACAGATGAGATCGTCGCATCCCCCGTAACCGGTTCAAAGGGAGATTTCCTGGTGACTGTCAAGCCAGGTAAATATCATGCGATCATCACAGCTTCCGGATATGACAAATTTGAAGAAGAAATCGATGTCAAGCTGGAGCAGGAAAATCAATATATTTTCCGGGTAATTCCTCAGATTTTAAATCCGTATCGTGTTGTCATCCGGCAGAAAAAAAAGAAAAGTGAAATCTCAAAACAGACCATATCCCTTCAAGAAGCCGCAAGTTTACCCGGCAGCAATCGGGATGTTTTAAAATCCGTAACCAATCTGCCTGGGGTGAATTCGGTTTCTGTGTTCAATGGATACGGGAATGGTATTGTTATCCGTGGTTCAGCCCAGGAAGACAGCCTGTTTAAAGTGAATGAACATTCCATTCCAGGTTTTTATCACTTTGGAGGATTTGAAAGTATTATCGAGCCTGAGATGGTAGACTCGATT
>PNOB01000051.1 GCA_013824585.1 Desulfobacterium sp.
ATCAACACCTTACCGGAAGTTGTCAAGATTATTGAAGCTGTTGAAAAAGATCTGGGTAAGAAGGGAAGGGTTCTGGTACGATACTCCGGAACCCAGTCCATGTGTCGTGTAATGGTAGAAGGGCCTACAGCAGAAATTACTCAGAAACACTGTGAAAAGATAGCAGATGTTGTAAAAAAGGTACTTGGATAAATATAAAAATCAAACACTCCCTTCCCCATGAATACACGGGGAAGGGGGTGAATGTCGATTGGGTTGTTCTTTTACATTATCAGTCCCGGCTAGTGCCAAAAATACGTAGCATGAATAAGAACATATTAATAAAATCAAGATAAAGGGTCAGGGCTCCGAGTATTGCACCTTTTCGAAGTACCGCTGCATCCAGTCCGGCAGGCTGGGTCAAAGCCATATGTTTCAGTTTCTGGGTATCATATGCGGTTAATCCAACAAAAATAAACACACCAAGATAGCTGATGATCATGTTGAGACCTGAACTTCCGATAAACAGGTTCACCAGGGAAGCCACGATGATCCCGATCAGTCCCATAAACATGAATTGTCCAACACCGGTGAGATCTTTTTTGGTGACCATACCAAAAACACTTGTAATTCCAAACGTTAATGCACAGATAAAAAAGGTGGATGCAACCGATGACATGGTATAAACAAGAAGAACACTAGCCAGTGTAACACCGTTTAGAATTGAATAGAAAGCAAAAAGGGCGGTTGCAGTTGATGCTTTCATATGTTCAATTCTTGCGCTGATGGAATATACCAGTGCCAGTTCACCAATAATCAATCCAAAGAAAATGATCTGGTTTCCAAAAATTAATTCAATCAGGGACCGGCTGCTGGCCACATAAAAAGCTGCAAAGCCGGTCAGGCCGAGCCCGATGGCCATCCAATTGTAGACACTCCTTATAAAACTGTTTACAACAACCTGGGTTTGTTGTCCCTGAAAAGAAACGGATCGTTCCATTGTTTTATTACCTCCATTTGGCTGATGTTGATCAATAGGGTTGATTTCTATTTTCTTTTAAGTAAAACATAACACAGTTATTGGAATTATCAAGGGCTAAGCTTGTTCTATGGGAAACAGTTTATATGACTTTTACAATTATCTGACAAAAATATAATATTGATTCAGTCATATTTACATTTTTTTAAAAAAAATATATAGAGGCAACATTCTACGTAAACCGATTTATTGAGCTTCATCCATGAAACTTGAACAGCTATATATCAGTCTGAAAGAACTTGCGGAGAAACTGGGAATTACCGTATCTGAACAAAGTTTCAAAAATACGGGAATCAAGGTGAAGAGCGGTTTATGCAAGATAAAGGGCCAACAAATGCTAATAGTGGATAAACATAAAAGCATTTACTCTAAAGTTGATATTCTGGCATCACTTTTATCTGATTTTACTCTTGATGATGTTTATATTGTTCCTGCTGTCAGGGATGTTCTGGATAAGCATAAGACAAAAATAAAAAAGGCTGTTGAGGCGGATGACAACATTCAAAAAACAGAAGGGTTAATGAATGAAATCAAATAATCGGACAATAATATTAAAAAGTTTACATAATATATCTTATCAGACGTTATTGATATGGCATGTCAAATACTCATGATATCTGATTTCTAAATCTATCTTAGGCTGTCTCAATATATGAATCCATCTTATCAGGGCAATTCCATTCCAATGCACATATTCAGTGTTGCTGAATTGACCTCAAGTATTAAAACTCTACTTGAAGAAAATTTTGCATTTATTTGGATTAATGGAGAAATTTCTAATTTTTCAAAACCTTCCTCTGGTCATTACTATTTTTCTCTAAAAGATGCCCGATCCCAAATCAGTGCTGTGATGTTCCATGGTCAAAATCGGAAGCTGACTTTTTTGCCGGAAAATGGAATGCAGATTACGGCATTAGGCCGTTTAAGTGTTTATGAGCCCAGAGGCACTTATCAGATTATCATTGAACATCTTGAACCAAAAGGTATCGGAGCACTGCAGATTGCGTTTGAACAACTTAAAGAAAAATTGAAAAATGAAGGCCTGTTTGACATCCAACATAAACGCCCTATTCCATTATTTCCCAACAAGATAACGGTGATTACCTCTCCAACAGGTGCTGTGGTTCATGATATTATTAAGGTCGCAACCAGACGATTTCCAAATATTTGTATCACGATTATCCCTGTATCGGTGCAAGGGCCTGGCGCAGAAAAAGAAATTGTCAATGCAATCCATCTGTTGAATTCCAGGAAGGACTCTGATCTCGCGATTATCGCAAGGGGTGGAGGATCTCTGGAGGATTTACAGGCTTTTAATTCAGAGCCTGTTGCAAGGGCTGTTTTTTCATCCAATATCCCGATTGTTTCCGCAATTGGACATGAGACGGATTATACAATCATTGATTTTATTTCAGATCTTCGAGCACCGACGCCATCCGCTGCTGCCGAGATTGTTGTTCCTGATAAAACCGAGCTGCTTAACCTCATTAAAACAAAGCAAAAATTTCTTGAGGTTTTTTTCCAGAGTTATATTGAAAAAAAACGATCTGTTGTTACACAATCAACAGACCGGCTCATTGATCCAAAACAAAAAATTCAAGATTTTCGAATCAGAACAGATGACCTATTGAATCGAATGATCAGGTCTTTTTCCTATAGCAACCAGCGCCTTTACGATAAGCTTGAATTTGTAAAGAAAAGGTTGTATTCAAATCCCCTGGCAGACAGGCTTTATTTTGGTCATATATCAATCGATCGAATGAAAGATAATATAATAAGAAACTTGTTGGTTACTTTTCAAAAAAAACAATCGGGCTTTCAGGAAATTACTGGAAAATTAAACGCTTTAAGTCCGGTATCCATCCTTAATCGTGGATACAGCATTACCCGGACAAAGAAGGAAAAGAAAATTGTAAACAATGCCCGCCTTGTTTCTATAGGACAACATCTTGAAGTCATTCTCGCAAAGGGAATGCTCAATTGTATTGTGGAAGGAAAAATACCCCATGTCGAAGAAGACGTTTGAGGAGTCATTAAAGCAACTTGAGCAGATTGTCGAAGAGCTTGAATCTGGTGAACTTCCTTTGGAGAAAGCCCTTGCCAAATTTGAAGAGGGTGTAAAACTCAGTAAATCATGCACTTCAAAACTGGATGAAATTGAACGGAAAATTACTATCCTGCTGAAGGATCAAACCGGTGAAATTGATGAAATACCGTTTGTTTCCGATACAACTGGCGAATCATAATTCCCCTGCCCTTCATAGGAACAAGGTTAATACGTTTAACATGTTATGTGTTTCAGACATCGATTTTCACACATATTGTGTTATTCGGTAATAACCCTTTTTAAAAGGACAACATGTGTTTAATCTGAAAAAGTATTTGAGTCAAAAACAGGCGATAATTGACAAGATGCTGGATGAAATTATTAACCATAATCCATCCAGCCTGTCATCCCGTATTGTTTCTGCCATGAATCACTCCATCATGGCAGGCGGGAAAAGACTCAGACCGATATTGTGCATATCCGCTTGTGAGGTTGTCGGGGGAAGTGAGGAAAAATGTCTGACAACAGCATGCGCCATTGAAATGATACACACCTATTCCCTTATCCATGATGATTTGCCGGCAATGGATAATGATGATTTACGAAGAGGAAAACCAACCTGTCATATTGCATTTGATGAGGCAACTGCCATTTTATCCGGAGATGCCTTGCTGACACTGGGCTTTCAAGTACTTTCCCAAAAAAGCAATGATCTGCCGGAAGAGGATGTAGTAAAAAGATTGGATATCATCCATCAAATCGCTGTTGCAGCAGGATACAAAGGCATGATTGCCGGTCAGATGCTGGATATTTTATCGGAAGGGAAAAAACTGGAACTTGAAGAACTCAAACAGCTTCATCTGGCTAAAACAGGTGCTTTAATTGAGGCGTCTATCTATTCGGGAGCTGTTTTGGGAGGTGGGACTGAGTCACAAATCTCAAAATTGTTGGAATATGGGCAAAACATCGGTCTGGCCTTTCAGGTGACGGACGACATCCTCAATATTGAAGGGGATTCGGATTTAATGGGCAAATCGGTTGGTACGGATTACAATCGTGATAAATCAACCTATCCAGCCCTTATTGGTATAGCGGCTTCAAAACAATTTGCAGCGACATTAATTGATAGTGCAGTAAAGGCACTGGAAGTATTTGATATGGAAGCGGAACCTTTGCGTGCCATCGCACGATATGTGATTGAACGGAAAAAATAAAGGAGAAAGGGAATCAAGTGAGCATACTGGAAAAAATTGAATCCCCAAAAGATATAAAACATCTTGATATTAGTGAACTCAGCAAGCTTGCCAAAGAAATTCGTAAAACCATCGTAGATGTTGTTTCAATTAATGGAGGACATCTTGCGTCCAGTCTCGGGGTTGTCGAACTGACCATTGCTCTTCATTTTGTATTTGATATGCCAAATGATAAATTGATCTGGGATGTCGGGCATCAGTCATATGCTCATAAGCTCCTTACCGGACGAAGACGCCAATTTCATACTCTCCGAAAATATGATGGTCTATCCGGTTTTACAAGGATAAGCGAAAGTGCCTATGATGCCTTTTCCACAGGGCATAGCAGCACTTCCATTTCCGCCGGACTCGGCATTGCCTGTGCCAAACAATTAAAAAATGAAAAAAATAAGGTCATTGCTGTGATCGGCGATGGTTCTATGACAGCCGGGATCGCTTTTGAAGGGCTGAACCAGGCTGGAGATATCCATAAAGACAAGGATCTCATTGTTGTGTTGAATGATAATGATATGTCAATCACGCATAATGTCGGAGCATTGTCTTCATTTCTCAGCCGGAAATTTTCCTCAAAATTTTTACAGGAATGGAGAAAAGAATTTGGAGAGTTTCTGAGGAATCTTCCAAAAATTGGTGATGATATTTATCAGTTTGCAAAGCGTTCTGAAGAGTCATTCAAGGCTTTTGTCACGCCTGGAATGCTGTTTGAAGCCTTTAATTTTGATTATTTCGGCCCGATAAACGGTCACAATCTTGAACATATGATAAAGATCATGGAGAATATACGGAGCATCAATGAGCCGGTTCTCCTTCATGTTACGACAAAAAAAGGGAAAGGGTATCCTCCGGCTGAAAAAAATCCGGTTTATTTTCATGGTGTTGGAAGCTTTGAGGTTGAAACAGGTGTATGCAGGGGGACTAAAAGCCCGATTCCTACCTACACCGAAGTATTTGGAAAAATAATGGTTAAAATGGCCGAAACAAATAAAAAAGTGATTGCAGTAACCGCGGCCATGCCTGAGGGAACCGGTCTTGCCGAGTTTTCAGAGAAATTTCCGGACCGGTTTTTTGATGTGGGAATTGCCGAACAACATGGAGTAACTTTTGCCGCTGGTATGGCCACAGAAGGATTTAAGCCGGTTGTTGCTATTTATTCCACTTTTTTACAACGTGCATATGATCAGATCCTGCACGATGTTTGCCTGGAATCATTGCCGGTTGTTTTTGCCATAGACCGTGGAGGTATTGTTGGTGAAGATGGATCAACCCATCATGGTCTGTTTGATTTTTCCTATCTCAGAAGCATTCCGAATATGGTTGTGATGGCTCCAAAGGATGAAAATGAACTCAGTCGGATGATCGTCACCGCTATTTCCCATCCAGGACCAATTGCCTTGCGATATCCACGTGGTAAAGGTCTTGGTGTCTGTCTTGACGAAGATCCAGCTCCACTTGAAATCGGAAAAGCTGAGATTTTAACTCAAGGTAACGATATATTACTTCTGGCAATCGGAAGATGTGTGTCAGACGCCCAGAAAGCGGAACAGATCTTAAAAGAAAAGGGGCTTCATATTTCAGTTGTCAATTGCCGGTTTGTCAAACCCCTTGATTCTGAATTGATTTGCCGGATGGCAGCACAGATCCCCCGCATTATTACCATCGAAGATCATATGCTTTATGGTGGATTTGGCAGCGCAGTGCTGGAATGCCTGTCAGATGCCGGTATTACAGGATTTTATATGAGAAGAATCGGGATCGCAGATACCTTTGTCGTGCATGGTCCCCAGGATTTACTTCGGTCAAAGTATCATATTGATGCTGCTTCCATTGTTCAAGCTGCGGAAGATCTGTTAAAAAAATGCCCTCTGTAAACCGAAAACCATTGGATCTGATTCTTTTTGAAAAAAAACTTGTTTCCAGCCGCCAACTTGGAAAATCATTTATCATGGCTGGAAAGGTTATGGTTGACAACAGAAAGGTGGACAAGCCGGGAACATTAATCCATCCAGACTCGAACATTGAAATAATAGAGGATCTGCCTTTTGTCAGCCGGGGCGGATTCAAGCTGCTGGAGGGGTTATCCAATTTTCATATCAATCCGGAAGGAATGGTCTGTCTGGATGTTGGCGCTTCTACAGGCGGATTTACCGACTGCCTTCTTCAAAAAGGAGCAAATACTGTTTTTTCTGTGGACGTGAGCTATGGACAGCTCGCATGGAAACTCAGGACAGATCCCCGGGTTGTTGTGATAGAACGAGCCAATATCCGGGAGCTGCCTTCAGATGCCCTTCCGGGCCCGGTTGATCTGGTCACCATTGATGTTTCCTTTATCTCACTCCGTATTGTTATCCCGGCTGTATTAAAATTTATGAAGAATGAAGGGAATATAATTGCGTTGATCAAACCACAATTCGAAATCAAGAAGGGAAAAGTCGGTAAGGGCGGTGTGGTTCGGGATCCGGAAGATCATCGTTTGGTCATACAGGAACTGATGGTTTTTTTTAATGGAATCGGCCTGAAAGCCGGGACAGCAATCCCCTCCCCTATCCTTGGTCCCAAAGGTAATAAGGAATTTCTCATTCATTTGCACAGAAAGAGTTCTGAAGTCTGAACCTGCCATAAATTTTTCGATCTTAAGCTGACCTTGATAGCTGCTTTTTGCCTGATGAATCATCGATAGTTGTAGGGGAAAATGCCACATTAGAGCTTGATTTTTTCAGACAAACAATATAGCAGTATTAGATTTGACAGCATATGGTTTTTTCCTGTGACATGACTGACATTTTTATTCGAGAGGAGTTTAAATGAAAGATATTGCAGAAAAATTAAGAAACGTCGTATTTGTTGCACACGGTGGTGCTGGTAAAACTTCACTTGCAGAAGTGATGCTTTTTAACGCCGGTGTCACAACACGGATCGGAAGAGTTGAAGACGGCAATACGGTTATGGATTTTGAACCCGAAGAATTGAAGAGAACGACCAGCATCAGCAGCGGATTTGCTCAGTTTTCATGGAAAAAACACACCATAAGCCTCATAGACACCCCAGGGGACTCCAATTTTTTTTCAGACACAAAAAGCAGCATGCAGGCGGCTGATTGTGCAGTTGTTTTAATCGATGGCGTTGATGGAATCAAAGTTCAAACTGAACAGGCTTGGCTTTATGCAGAACAATATAACCTTCCCTGCATGATTTTTATTAATAAACTGGATCGTGAACGGTCAGATTTTTCCAGGGCTTTTCAGGATGCAGAGAAAACATTCAGTCTCAAACCGATTATTACGCAGATCCCCATTGGAGCAGAAGCTGCTTTCAAGGGAGTCGTCGACCTGATTTCCATGAAAGCATACACATATGATGGCAACGGAAAAGCATCACCATGCAGTATCCCATCAGACCTTCAGGATCAGGTTGAAACAGAACGGGAAGCCTTTATTGAAAATATTGCTGAAGCAGATGATGCACTGGTTGAGAAATATCTGGAAGGTGAAACCCTGACAGATGAAGAGATTAAAGAAGCGTTAAAAAAGGGAATCCGAGAAAGACTTTTTGTACCTGTTCTCTGTGGGTCATCCATTAACAATATCGGCGTAGACCTTCTCTGTGATTTTATAATCGGCTGTTTGCCTTCTCCGCTGGATCGTAAGGAGTGGCCTGCTTTGGATGCTTCTGGAAAAAATGAAGTCATGGTAAAGCCGGATGATCCGTTTTCTGCATTTGTCTTTAAAACAGTTGCTGATCCGTATGCCGGGAGACTGTCCATTTTCAGGGTTGTATCCGGAACCCTTGGATCGGACGGAAATTTTTTTAATGTTACCAAAGATACAAAGGAACGTTTTAATCAATTACTGTACATTAACGGAAAAGAACAGAAACAAGCTACAGGGGCTGTTCCTGGATCTATCGTTGCAGTTGCAAAACTAAAAGAAACAACAACAGGCGATACCCTGTGTGATGATCGCAGAAAAATACAATATAAATGTGCAGAACCTCTGCCTATTTTAATCACCTTTGCCTTGGAGTCCAAGGCAAAGGGGGACGAAGATAAGATTTACATTTCCCTGACCAAGATCAAGGAAGAGGATCCCTCCTTGAAACTGCAACGAAATTCAGAAACAAGTGAGATCCTGTTATCCGGACTGGGGCAGGTTCACATTGAGGCAACCATTGAAAAATTGAAGCGGAAGTTCAATGTTGAAGTAAACCTGAAAACCCCGAAAGTTCCTTACCGTGAAACCATTAAGAAAAAAGTCAGGGTTCAGGGTAGACATAAAAAACAGTCGGGTGGACATGGTCAATTCGGCGATTGCTGGATCCAGATGGAACCGCTTCCACGAGGAAAGGGGTTTGAATTCGTTGATGCAATTGTTGGTGGTTCAATCCCGAGAAACTATATACCAGCAGTTGAAAAAGGTATCCTTGAGACATGCTCCAAAGGGGTTCTGGCAGGTTTTCCTTGTGTTGATTTCAGAGTAACACTTGATGACGGATCTTTTCATGCTGTTGATTCTTCAGAAATGGCGTTTAAGATTGCAGGTGCTCTGGCCTTTAAAAAAGCTGCTGTTGAAGCAAAACCAGTGTTGCTGGAACCGATCATGAAAGTGGATATCACTACGCCCGATGATTTTATGGGAGATATTATGGGTGATTTAAACAGCAGACGTGGTCGTGTTCTCGGCATGGATTCAGCAGGCAAGTACCAGGTAATTAAAGCAGAAGTTCCTATGATCGAATTTTTGACATATGCTCCTGATTTACGATCCATGACTGGGGGTCGTGGTATTTTCACGATGGAATTTTCCCATTATGATGAAGTACCCTCACAAATGGCGGAAAAAATCGTCGAAGCCGTTAACAATTCAAAAGAGTAAACAATCCGGAAACATTGAGATTATTTTTTCCGTGTAAGAAAGAATTTAACCAAAAAAAGAGGCGCATATTCCTGCACCTCTTTTTTTTGGAGTTTCTTCACCAGTAAAATTTGTGTAAAGCCAGTCGGCATGAGAAACCGCTGCTTGACCATGTTCGTATTTTACGGCATTACAACACACCTTTTACATGGTGCATACCCATTATAAAAACAATCCCATATCTGGTTGAAAACAATTCTGTTTTTTAGAGGAGAATGTTTATTGAAAGTACAGTCCGGTGTATGAAATCGTTTGGATTTTTTATTACCGATATAAGTTTGACAGGAATTTTTGGCAATCCGTTTCCAGATCCCCTTCCCTGAGTCCATCGCAATTTGTTGAGTCTTTACCAATTGTTTTTCATATCGAGTGTTCGGGCTTACGGTCAGACAATACGCAAGGCCCTGTTCCACCATTTTATTATTCAAAATCGTTCCGTCAGGGAGAAAGACATATGCCAGTATCCGATGATAATGATCCTGAGTTTCATGATCCATTTCAAGAGATACTTTTTGGTGAATCAGCTTGTTTGTTAAATACTGCTTTGCATCTTCCCCAAAAGGTTCTGCTTTCTGATAATTTCCTTTCCTGTCTTCGTGCCTGATTTCAGGTGCATTGATCCCAATCAGCCGGACATGTCTTCCATCCATCAATTGTATTGTATCACCATCATAGACATGGGTAACTTCAATCCACTCTTCTGCATTCAAGATGGTTGAAATCAACAAAAGAACAAGAAGCAACCAGTATTTATTCCTGAATAAAATCATTAAGATTGCAGTGTTGAATTGCGCTTTGATCCAGCATGCGCGGTAAAGATTTACATTCATGTTCTGATGGTGTAAATCCAAGTGATTTTTTCCACACTTCATCATCCTCCATGCATAAATATACGAGGATATCCGATGAAAAATTCCGGATATATGAAGCGATTTTTTTATAGAGTTGAATACGAAATGGTTTAAAATACCTCATTTTTCCATCAAGACCGGTAATAAACTCGCCATAGATAATGTCTGATTGTTCAAAACGCTTTTGAATAATGGGTTTTAAGGATGGAATAAAACGGAAACTTCCCAAACTGATCCAAACGATATTTTCCGGAGAAACATGGTCAAATATTTTTTTAATTACATCCTGGTAATCCTTTTCACACCCTTCATAAATGATAAGGGGATCAAAATGGAAAGCAAGAGGATATCCAAGGGATTCACATCTGGCAGCAGCCTGGAGACGTGCGGATAAGGAGGCTGTTTTTTTTTCTTCACTCTGTATGATGGACTCTGTATTGAGTGACCATGAGAGGATTGTTTTTCGGTTATGAGGGAGTCTGCTCAGTGCCTGAATGGATACTGTTTTGGTTTTCAGTTCCAGGACAGAGGCGGTTTGTTTTGAAAACTCGACCACCAATTTTTCTGTCAAATCGGACATGGGTTCCCAGATCAAACTGTCAGTGAATTCACCTGTGCCGATCCTGCTGAGCTTTTTTGAAGAGAAGTGTTGGCTGAGCTCATTGAAAAGTTTTTTACTGTTCATGTAATATTGCAGGATTGGCGGATGAAAGTATACTTGAAGAATACAATAGGAACAATCCATTGAACAGAAGCTGCCAATGTGAAGAATTTTGTAACCACAGCAGGTATAGTGGCTGGTGCCTGGGCATTCCTTTAAAAAAGTTCCTTTGTTTTCGGTGAGAAAAAGTAAATTCTTCCCAGTTGTAACCGGATCCTCTGATTGGGAAACAATCTCATACAATTGCTTCGTATCAGTAACAATTGATGATGGAATCTTTAATGTACTGATAAAGGAAATGGTTTCCGGTAATTCGGAAACCGCCTGATCAATGAATATTTTTGAAATTTTCATATGGATCAAAGATTATTCAATGATTTTCTTCATAACAGGGTTATCAATGACCGCATCGAGTTTTCTCTGACATCCCAGCAGTTCTTCATAGCTGTTGAAAAATAGATTGAACGAATAGGTAGTGCTTTCAAAATCTTTAGGAGGATTTAGTTTTATGGATGGGTCTAATTTCAGCTTTTTCATACAACTAAAAAAATTGCTCTCTGCCTTAGATAGTTCGGGAAATCTTCGTATCCGGAGAAGTTTTCGAATCTGAACTGCTTTTTGTTTTGGTTCGAGATTATCATCGTTCAGGCAATCTGTGATAGATTTTTCTGTTAACAATTCATTCAGATCAATCTTCTCTCGATAGGATATTTCTGTGAGAAGGATAAATAATTCGCGTTGGATATTCAGGCCGACATTTAAAGATTGAATAAAACGGGCGATCGGGATTTTATGTTTTTCCTTCAATTTTTCAATCAACAGTGCTGTTGTCATTGAAAGGCGATCCGATAAGATGAAATCCTGTATGATTTTATCGGAACGAGAAATAATTTCTAATTTTTCAATGATGGATATATTTCCAGGCAGATTGAGTTTTGATGCTGTATCTGTAATCTCTTTTGGGGTGGCAATAAAAAAGGTCAACAGTTTGATTGATCTTGCCTGTTCAATCAGGTTTAATTGTCGTTGAAAGGAGTTATCCGAGATAGCGATTTTCGCACATTCAATCGATTTTCTCGGATACGAAATCGTTTTGGCTTGAATATGCGAAAAATTGTTTGCTACAGCAGCTTTTATCCGGCGAAAGCCACTGACAATTATAAATTTTTGTTTATCCTGAACAAGGACAGGCGGATTAATGATTCCAATCTCATGAATGGAGTGGCTGATTTCATCTACTTCATTGCATGTTGTGATTTTATAAAAGCTATCATTGATATCGATCTTTTTAAGTTCAATTTCTTCTATTTTACACTGCATATTCGGAACCGGTTAACAATGTGAATGCTTCGATATACTTCTGCCGGGTATTTTGAATAACTTCCTGCGGCAGCTCCGGTCCGGGAGGGGTTTGGTTCCATTTTATGGACAGGAGATAATCTCTTAAATATTGTTTATCAAAACTTTTTTGTGATCCACCAGGCCGATAACTGTTTTTTGGCCAGAAACGAGATGAATCCGGTGTAAGTACCTCATCGATTAAAATGATCTCATTGTTATAGAGTCCGAATTCGAATTTGGTATCGGCAATGATGATTCCTTTTGAATCCGCAAATTCCACACCCTTGTTGTATATTTTCAGGCTCAAGTCCTTTACTTTTTGAGCGTTTGTTTCACCAATTCGATTCACTGCTTCCTGAAAGTCGATATTGATATCATGTTGTCCTACTTCTTCTTTCGTTGAAGGCGTAAAAATCGGCTCCTGAAGTTTGTCAGATTCTATCAGTCCGCCAGGCAGTTTTATTCCACAAACCGTTTGATCTTTTTGATATGATTTCCAACCGGAACCGGAGATATATCCCCTGACAACACACTCGATGGCCAATGGCTTTGCTTTTTTCACGAGCATGCTTCTTCCGTTTAGCAGATCAGAATATGGACGGCATGCTGAGGGGAATTCGGATACATCACTAGCGACAATATGGTTTTCCACAAATGGGGAAAACAGATTGAACCAGAACAATGATATTTGATTTAATACTTTTCCCTTATCTGGAATGGGATTCGGCATGATCACATCAAATGCAGATATCCGGTCAGTCGCTACCATTAAGTAGTATTCTCCCAGATCATAAATATCTCTCACCTTCCCTCTTTTAATCAATTTTAAATCTTTGAGATCGGTCTCGATAACAGCCTGTTTCATTCTTTGTTTTTTCCTCCAGATCGTAAATCTTTTATTCCATCCAAATTATTATGTCATGACAGTAAGGAGAAATGATTCTACTCTTGAGCCAATTTCAAAAGCCTGTTGTTGTAGTTCCGGCGAAAGCCTGAATCCAGTATTTTCAGTTCTTTTTTGGACATCGGCTTTCGCCGGTGTGATGCTTTTTAATCGTTTTGAAATTGGCTCTCTTGTTTCTGCATTGCCCGGAAGGCTATGATATAGCGGTTCAGAATTTGAAAAGATGTTTCGTTGATATCCTGAAACTCAATTCCAGCTTCGGATTTCCCTTTTTCCCCTTCTCTATGGTAAATAATTGTACCCTGAATGTCGACCATCTCATCTTCTAAACCAATGGAGAGTGAAATAATATGTTTTTTATCCAGAGGGACATGGGTTTCGAGAAGAATTCCTCCTTGGCTGACGTTCAGAGTTCTACCCATCCCCTGATTCACTTCATTGTTATTTTCATCAAGGCAAACATAATTTAAAAGATTCAGGGAATCAATACGATCATGCTTTCGTTTTTGTTTTATTTTTGTCATATGGAATTCTCAGCTTTTCATTTCGTGATTGAAATTTGTTTAATCCAAGATGTTTTTTTTTATATCCATGTTTTGTGAGTCTATTCGGAAAGCATTGTTGTAATTGTGGATATAATTGCAGAAATATTTTCAATCATATTCTTTACGGTTGTCGATAGATGATCATATTCCTTTTGGAGGTCATCGAGATTTAAGGATTTGAATTTGAGATCGTCCGAGGCATATACCGAGGCTGAAAAGGGTTCATGCCCGAGATTTAGAAATGGTATTTTACCTATAAAATCCCCGTCTTCAAGCCTGGCCAGCAGAATATTTCCTTTGTCGGTTTTTCGACAGATAAAAGCTGTCCCCTCATCAATCAGAAAGGCATCTTCCTTATTTTCACCCTGCTTGATAATCGGTTCTTTCTCTTTGATAATATCATCTGATTGTTTCTTTTTGATCAGTTGGTCTGCAAGACGGTTGGAACATTGTTTGTATCTTTTATCAAGGCTGATGACTACCCTGCTTAATCCATGAGAAAACTTTGCATTTTCTTGAGATAATCTTTGAGAGTCAAGAACACCTAACTGAACCTCTCCAACCGATACGGCCGAATAGGCTCTTACTGTGTTTTTGATTTGATAGGCTGCTATATTACCGATAAAAGAACCTGTACCCACTCTCAGGAATGGTATTGGACCCTTTGGTGTTTCCTTCTGTATTTCTACTATTCCGGAAAGAACAACCCAGCTCCAGTCACCATGTTTCCCTTGTTGAATAATAATCTCACCATCCTGATAGTCCTCTTCATCTGCAACATACATATAGTCAACCAGAGGTCCTTTGATGAGTGGCAAATCAGCGGATGATTTTCTGTTTGTTGATATTTTTTTTGATCTGTATGTGATAGGATTATGGCGATCAATCATTCCTTCATCGAGCATTTTAAGCCCTTCAAGGATGACCTCCATTCGATTTTTTCGAATCTGAATTTTTTTCTCGACCGGCTCAAGTGAAAACTCATAATCTCCATCTGTCCAGCCGAATAAAGGAAAAAGTGCATCAAGACCGGATAAAGAGCCGCAAACAGCATCAACAGGATTGCCATTTAAAAAATAGATAATACCCGGGTTTTCTTCGTAACGGCTGATAATTCGCAGGATGCCTGTGCTTGCGTTTGATCCAAGAAGCTGGAAAACCTCACTGAGGTTGAGAAAAGTTAGACTTCCGGCAATGGCAATGTTATTCTTCATGAAGCGTTATTTCTGAGCCCAGTTAAACTGTTTTTGAAGTGAATGCAATGTCCGTTTCAGGCACTCTTGCAACGTAACTCCAACGCCATCTCCCTTTACGGCACTTCCTGGAAAGGAAGGAACCTTGAGCTGCCTGTTTAAGTCTTTTTCCATTTTTTCAATAGGCATGATCGGCATACCTTCATCAGCCAAGTCTCTTTTGTTATACTGAAGAATCATCGGGATTTTAAAGATATTGAGGCCATAATCTTTCAGATTCTGCTGTAAGTCTTTGAGAGACAGCATGTTTTTTTCTCTCCGAACTTCCAGAGAATCTGCAACAAAGATAATTCCGTCAACACCTCTTAACACAAGCTTTCTCGTGGAGCTGTATTGAACCTGTCCAGGCACAGTAAACAGTTGGACCCGAACGTCACATCCCTTAATTTTCCCTAATTCCATTGGCAAAAAGTCAAAAAATAACGTTCGATCTCCCTCCGTATTGATGGAAACCATTTCACCTTCCACCTGTTTTTTATAGGCTTTGAAAATATATTCTAAATTGGTCGTCTTACCACATCTGCCTGGTCCATAATAAACGATTTTACACTCAATTTCGCGTTTTTTAAGATTGAAAACAGCCATATATTATTCCGATTTCCATTTTCTCAAATTGTGATGCCAACCAATATATTTTTTATCTATAAAAGCTAAACTTTTTTAAAGGCTCTCAATTTTGATATCCAGACTATAGTCACCCTTTTTGGGTCCTGATTTAATCTGTGTCATGGCAGAAACAAGACCTGCCCCCCTGAAGATTGCAACCGGTGAATAAAAGTGGACATCATCAAGTCTTACACCAACTTTTAGATTTTCGATTAATGCCTCGTCTTTACTGGAAATAATCAGACTGATAACATTTCCCGATTGAAAGCTTACATCCAGCTCTACTTGTTCACCTTTATAGGGTCCGCTGTCAAAAGTGATGGCAACGGCACTGATATCGAGGAATTCTTCCTCCTCTTCAAATTTTTCTTCCTGACTGGCTGTTTCAGCAGAAGCCTCTTCAACAACCGGTTCTTTTTTCAGACCCTTTTTTTCTAAGATATCATCATAAAAAACAGTAAGCTTCTCGATTTGTTCTGAAACGAGCAAGTCTCCTTTTTGCCATTTTTCCAGCTTCTCCGTAGCGGTTTCAATATCGCCCATTTCCAGATGACATCGAAGTATATTTTTTGCAGCCGAGAGCCTTTGGGACTTCACATTCAGCAATTTTTCAAATTCTTCAAGTGCACCTTCAAATTGTCCGAATTTGGCAAGAGCGATGGCACCTTCGAGAGCGGAATTGCCTGCATCCTTGTCTTTACTTGAAAAAGAGAAGAGCTTTTTAATCAGTTCATTAACATGAGCAGACATTTCAGGGGTGGTCGGTGCTTTTTCAATATTTTCTACATCTCTGTTCAGCGCCTCCATTTTTTTTGACAATCCGTTCAATAATTTTTGTTTATTCGGAAGCTTGTCACTCCCAGCGATCAGTTCTTCAACAAGTTTATATTTTTTTTTCGCTTCTCGAAGCAACCCCTGCGAACGATAGAGTTCTGCCTGTTGTAAGAGTGATTTGATCTGCTTACTCATATTATAACCTCAGTAGTATTACATGATATTGAAGATAAATCATGGGTCAGAATATATCTCTACTCTGCATTTAATGGTAGTCTATTTCATAACACTGCTAAAAAAAAGAGAATTTTAATCTTTTTTTAGATCAATGTTTTTTGTATTAGGTATGTATATTTATTTTTAGCAGTTATGTCAATATTTGAAACCCTTAAACAGCAATAATCCTTTACTTTTTTTCAAAATTTTTAAAAAATGACTTGACATTGTTTCAGATACAGGGGTAAAAATTTTTTCCATCATATGATGGAAGCAATATTTGAGGGTTTTTTATTTTGGTATATATGGATTTGAACCTTGCATATAACTCAATTAAAGGAGAATACCATGAAAAAAGTGACAGTTGTCGGTGCAGGCAATGTTGGGGCAACCGCAGCACAACGAATTGCAGAAAAAGAATTGGCTGATGTTGTTTTGATCGATATTATTGACGGTGTTCCTCAGGGAAAGGCCCTTGATCTGAATGAAGCAGCACCTATTGAAAAACATGATGCATTCCTTGTTGGAACCAATGCGTATGCGGATACAAAGGATTCCGAAATCGTGATCATTACCGCCGGTATTCCTCGCAAACCCGGCATGAGCCGGGATGATTTGATCAGCACAAACGCAGGTATCATGAAATCTGTAACCGAACAGATTA
>PNOB01000052.1 GCA_013824585.1 Desulfobacterium sp.
TATCCAGACTCCTCGATAAGCTAGAAGATGGGATTATAGATGATGATGATTTCCGGCCGAGGTATGAAGAGTTAAAGAATAATATATTGATTCTTGAAAATGAAAAAGAAAGAATTCAATTAGCATTCGATTCCAAACATAGTCTTGTTGATAGTATGAACGCCTCTTTTGAGGAAATATCATCATTCGGAAAGAATTGGGGATATTTAGATGATATCGGTAAGGCAATAAGAATAAATTCAATAGTTAAAGAGATACGGGCCACGAAAGAGAATGTTGATATTGATATATATATAGATGTTGTTAAAGTGTCTCACACGGACAGGGATTCATCGCCGCAATCAGCATAAAATTGGAGGGATAAGTTATGGTTGTAAGCGCCCTGGATATGGTTACCTGCTGGTCTTCTAAGGGCTGCCTCAGCACTTCCAGAACATGTTTTTTAAATTCAGGAAGCTCATCCAGAAAAAGAACACCATTATGAGCCAGGCTTACTTCACCGGGTTTGGGCGTGTGCCCGCCTCCGATAAGCCCTGCATCGGATATGGTGTGGTGGGGAGACCGGAAGGGCCTTTCGGTAACCAGTGCCTGTCCATTTCTCAACGCCCCTGTGACAGAATAGATTGAGGTGGTTTCGATTGCTTCGTCAAAATGCAAGGGAGGCAAAATAGATGGCAGCCTCCTTGCGAGCATGGTTTTTCCGGAGCCGGGCGGTCCGGTCATGATTAAATTATGTCCTCCGGCTGCTGCAATCTCCAGAGCTCTTTTTGCATGTTCCTGTCCGACAACTTCGGAAAAGTCATTATCTGCTAAATGAGTGGCGCTTTTCTGGGGGATCGGATTCACTTCTTCCGGTTGAATGGTATTGGTTCCCTGAAAAAAATCAACGGATTGATACAGGGTTCGGACAGGGAAAACCGGTATTCCTCTGACTACAGCCGCCTCTTTCCGGTTTTCCCAGGGAACCATGATTCCGGAATAGTTTGCTTTTTTTGCAGCAAGAGCCATGGGCAAAGAACCCTTAACCGGCTTGATTCTTCCATCCAGCGACAACTCGCCCAGAATCAGATACCGGCATAAAATTTCCTGGGATATCAATCCAGTGGCGGACAGGATACCCAGCGCAATCGGAAGGTCAAATCCGGTTCCTTCTTTTTTCAGGTCTGCTGGTGCAAGGTTTACGGTAATACGGTCATGGGGAAAGGTGTATCCGGAGTTTGTGATAGCGGATTTTACCCTTTCCTTGCTCTCTTTTACTGCGGTTTCAGCCAGTCCTACGGTTGTGAATGATGGAAGTCCATGAGAAATATCAATCTCGACCTCCACAAGACAGGCATCTATTCCGATAACTGTGCTGCTCAGAACCTTTGCAAGCATATGATTTTCCGTTTTTCGTAATGATTTTCATGCTTATCGATCGTGAATAAGATAATTGAAATAAAACCAAATAGTCAACATATTATTGAAGAATCAATTCATAAAATCGTTGTTTCCCTGTTTTATTCAGGTCGGGTTGGGCGTTCAATATATATGGTATTCCTTTGTTATGGAATTCTGCAGCAGGAAAGATGGGGCTTCCTTTTTTCTTTATGGTTATTCAAATTTGTGATAAATGGGTTAAAGTATCTGATTTTACGTTTTCAGATTGGGTCTAAATAATGATAAGCCGGATTGAAATCAATTGATTCATGAAAGGCGTTTGGAAGTAAGATGCAATACAATCAAAGAACGATCGTAAAACCGATTTCCTGCTCCGGAGTAGGGGTTCATTCTGGTAAAGAGGTAAAACTGACGATAAAGCCGGCGCCTGCAAATCATGGTATTAAGTTTGTGCGAATAGACCTGCCGGCTTCTCCTGAGATTCCAGCTCTGTTTAATATGGTTGTTGATACAAGCCTTGCTACGGTTATCGGAAATGAAGGTGTAATCGTTTCTACAATTGAACACATGATGGCTTGCCTGGCCGGTTTTTCAATCGAAAATGCCCTGATTGAACTGGATAATTATGAAATGCCGATTCTGGATGGCAGCTCCGCGGTTTATGCAAAAATGATTAAAGAAGCCGGTATCCAGGAGCTTCCTGAGCCCAGATACTTTTTTATTGTTAACAAGCCCATTGAACTTAAAGAAAACGATAAATCGGTTATTGCTTATCCGTCATCCACACGGAAAATTACCTGTACAATTGATTTTCCGCATCCCCTGATTCAGACGCAAACCCTGTCACTAACTTTGACAGACGAAGTTTTTGACCAGGAAATCAGCAAGGCCAGAACCTTTGGTTTCCTGCATGAAATTGAATATCTTAAGCAATACGGATTGGCCAGGGGAGCATCTCTGGAAACCGGTGTCGCGATTGATGAAACAAAGATTCTGAATAAAGAAGGGTTACGTTTTGCAGATGAGTTTGTCCGTCATAAAATTCTCGATTGTATCGGGGATTTCTCTCTGCTCGGAATGCCGATTCTTGGGCATATTGTCACCAATAAATCCGGGCATGCGTTTAATCATGCTTTTTTACAAACCTTTTTTGAAAATAAAGACTCCTGGGATACCCGACCTATCGAAGACTTTTCAGGCAATGATGCCCTTTCTTCGAAATCACTTGCCATTTAATAGACGATTCGTTATGAATCAAGCTTATTAGATTTAGAAACAATAGTTTGCTGGAAAGTCTATGGAAGATCGGGATAGATTTTATGGATGGAATCGGGTTTTACGTCAAAGAAAGACCATACTACAGGAAACGATGATTACAAGAAAATTCTTTAAAAAAATAATATGTTATATTTTCATTGGCCTTTTTGTCATGCAAGGAAAAGGTATTGCCCAGGATGCAGTCCTGAACAATATTATCATCAACAATACACGGGATGATTTGCTGTTGTATCTTGCAGTTGAAGGTGCTTTCCGGGAAAAAATGAAGAAGGCAATCATCAGTGGAGTTCCTGCTTCTTTCTCTTTTTATGTGATGTTGTTTCGTTATCGAGGATTTTGGATGGATGAAAAAATAACAGATATCGAAGTAACGCACACCATGAAATATGATAACCTGAAAAAGGAGTATACGGTCAGCCGATCCTGGGAAACCGAATCCCAGGTGACAACAAAATCCTTTGAAGAAGCCCAAAAGCTTATGTGTGAGATTAAAGGCATGCATGTTGTATCCCTCTCAAGGCTGACAAAAGGGACGCAATATCAAATAAAAGCAAAAGCCGAACTCAGCAAGATGACATTGCCTCTTTATCTCCATTATGTTTTGTTTTTTGTGTCATTATGGGATTTTGAGACAGACTGGTATACGATTGATTTTACATACTAGCACACATGGAGAGAATACCATAATAGACAACCCAAATCAGGCTCCCGAAAAAAGATGTTGACCCGTAAAAACCGCCGAAAAGTCATTCCATCAATCTCAGAAGATGAGATCAAAAGACGAAAACGGGAATATCTTATCATCCTTGGGATTATCATTTTTTTCCCTATCCTCACCTTTTTTGAAACCCGCATTATCTATTTTGGAACCGATTTCCCGATCTCCAATACAGTCTTGATGTTTTCTTTGATCAACATCAATCTGTTGTTGTTGATCTTATTGATTTTTCTTGTTTTTCGGAATCTTGTAAAACTGCTCTATGACCGGAGACGCAGAGTCACCGGTGCAAAGCTCAGAACACGGCTGGTTATCGCATTTATTTCCCTTTCCCTGCTTCCAACAATTGTTCTTTTTTTCTTTGCTATGAATTTTATCACGACCAGTATTGAATTCTGGTTTAATGTGCCGGTAGAAAAGGCACTCGAGAATTCATTATCAGTTGGAAGAAGCCTGTACCAGTATGTAGAGGAGAACAATCTGTTTTTTCTTGAGAAAGCATCATATCAGATCAGCACAAAGAAGCTACTGAGTCCGGACAAGCAAAAAACATTCACCCGATACATTCAGGTTGTCCAGCGTGAATTCAACCATCATGCTGTAGAAGTTTATGATGCCAATGCAAAAAGGCTGACCTATGCATTGTCTCCGCTTCTGGAAAAAAGGGGATTGGAGGTTCTGGCACCGGAAAAAATTTTAAAAGAAACATCAAACGGTAATATTAAAACCATTTCAGAAGATATCAACGTTGGTGAACTGGTTCGCACGGTCGTCTCTATCCCTTATGGGGCAAAAAGGATTGATACAATCGGTTATGTTGTAATCAGCACGGTCATCTCAAGAGATTTATCCCGCAACATGGCTTCCATTTCAAGGGGGTTTGAAGAGTATCAGCAGATTAAAATGCTGAAACGGCCGATTCAAACAACCTATTATATCAGTTTGTCCATTGTGGCTCTTCTGGTGTTATTCTGTGCTATATGGTTTGGTTTCTATCTGGCCAAGTCCATTACCATACCGATCATGAGGCTGGCAGAAGGAACACGCCGGGTAGCTGAAGGCGATTTGAGTTTTAATATTGAACAGATTGCAGATGATGAAATCGGAAGTCTTGTAAATTCATTCAATAAAATGACAGGAGACCTCCGGGTAGGAAGAGAACAGCTGGAGCTTTCCGCAAGAATGCTTCATGAACAGAACGATGAGATTGAAGAACAGCGGCAATACATGGAAATTGTTCTTAAGAATGTATCTGCCGGAGTAATCTCTTTGAACAAGGGCGGATTTATAACCACGATCAATAAATCCGCTGAAAAAATGCTCGGCATTCGACCGGAACAGATCATAGGCAAGAGTTATAAAAATCTGTTAAAAGGAGAATTCCTTGATCTTGCCAATGATACAATTGAAAAAATGACCAATTCCCGCGATAATAGCATTGTTCTGCCCCACAAACTGACCATTGACGGTAAATCCAGGAGCTTCCTGGTGCATCTGAATGCTTTAAAGGATGATCTGGACCGGCATATGGGGATTGTTCTGGTGATCGATGATCTGACGGAGCTGGAAAAAGCACAAAGGATGGCAGCCTGGAGGGAGGTTGCCAGAAGGATTGCCCATGAGGTGAAGAATCCTCTTACCCCCATATCATTATCTGCGCAACGGTTGAAAAGAAAATATTCCGGCCGGGTGGCAGATCCGATTTTTGACGAATGCACCCGAACCATTATTGATCATGTGGATTTGATTCGTAACCTGGTGAATGAATTTTCAACCTTTGCAAGATTCCCTGGCGCCAATCCAAAACCCTGCGAGTTACCTCCGATTATAGATGAAACAGTTGCTCTGTACCGGGAGGGCCATACAAATATCAATTTTAATATTCATATTTCAGACAACATACCCAAGCTGCAATTGGATCGTCAGCAGATCAAACAAGCCATGATCAATCTCGTGGACAATGCCATAGCCTCGATAACGCATATTGCTCCTGAGGGAGACATTACCATATCGGTGATGCATGATCCGATTTTAAATCTTGTAAGGCTGGAGGTAAGCGATACAGGTACGGGTATTTCCGATCAGGAAAAAACCAGATTGTTTGAGCCCTATTTTTCTACCAAAAAAACGGGTATGGGTCTTGGTCTTACAATTGTCAGTACCATCATCACAGATCATAATGGTTTGATCAGTGTTCAGGACAATCATCCCAGGGGGGCAAAGTTTGTTATTGAGATTCCTGTATAAAAAGAGCGGATAGCTTATCATAAAGAGAGGAGTATGTAGAAAATGTTTCCAACAATATTGATTGTTGATGATGAACCTTCCATCCTGAAATCGTTGAGCGGGCTTCTTCTGGATGAAGGGTTTGAGGTCATCACGGCCTCCAATGGTTATGAGGCATTGAAAATTATCGATGAAGAGTCTCCGGATCTTGTGTTATTGGACATATGGATGCCTGGAATTGATGGAATTGAAACCTTGAAGGAGATCAAAAAAAAGAATCCTCATCTGCAGGTTGTTATGATCACGGGGCATGGTACAATTGAAACCGCAGTCAAGGCAACTAAGTTTGGTGCGTTTGATTTTATTGAAAAACCATTATCCATCGATAAAGTGATTGTGGCCATTAACAATGCGTTGAATTTCAGACGTCTTGAAGAGGAAAATTGTTACCTTCGAAAAAAGACCCTTGAGAAAAATTCAATTGATGGGAACAGCCCTCCGATTCAAATATTAAAAAAGCAGATTTCAGTTGCAGCGCCCACAGACGCATGGATCATGCTAACCGGTGAAAATGGAACCGGTAAGGAACTTGTCGCTCGAACCATCCATCATTTAAGCAATCGATCGGAGCACCCTTTGATTGACGTCAACTGCGCTGCAATACCGGACGAGCTTATTGAAAGTGAATTGTTCGGTCATGAAAAAAGTGTTTTTCCAGGTACCCAGGCAAAATCAAGGGGAAAATTTGAACTGGCCAATAAAGGAACGATTTTTTTAGATGAAATCGGGGATATGAGTCTGAAGACCCAGTCAAAAATACTCCGCGTCCTTCAGGAACAAAAGTTCCAGCGTGTTGGTGGGAGCAGAATTTTAAAGATTGATGTCCGCGTAATTGCGGCAAGCAATAAAGATATTGAAAAAGAGATTGAAAAAGGGAATTTCAGGGAAGACCTGTTTTTCCGTCTCAATGTGATTCCCATTGAAATTCCTGCATTGCGGGATCGTGTTGAGGATATTCCCGCACTTGTGGATACCTTTCTTGAAAAATGTGCAACCCAGTATCAAAGCAGCAAAAAGTCGATTGACCAGGAAGCTCTGGATATGCTGATGCGGTATTCCTGGCCTGGAAATGTCCGGGAGTTGAAAAACCTTGTTGAAAGGCTGGCGATTATGGTCGAGGGGGGAAAAATTGAATCCCACCATATTCCGAACCCTTACAATATTAAAATGGAAAAAGAACCAGATTCACTGGATATACGTTTGTTTTCCATAAACAGCTTAAAGAAAGCAAAGAAAGCATTTGAAGAAGAATTTATCCGGAAAAAACTGATGGAAAACAATAATGATGTAAAAAAGACAGCAAGGAGGCTGGGTGTTGAAAAAAATCAATTGGACAAGAAGCTGGACAACTTGAGATCATAAAAATGGGATTGCGTGTTATCAGCGGCAACCAACGGGGAAGAAAACTCTTGACAGTAAAGGGGCTGAGTACCCGACCAACCGCAGACAGGATGCGTGAATCCCTGTTCAATATTCTGTCATCCCGGGTGATCGGGTCACATATTCTGGATCTTTTTGCCGGGACCGGAGCGCTTGGGATTGAGGCCCTGAGTCGCGGCGCAACATCAGCCGTTTTTATTGATAACGAAAAGACAGCTCTTTCCATAATCGAAAGAAACATAGAGATATGCGGGTTAGGAGAGCAGTCAAGGGTTTTGAAATGGAATATTGCCATAAATTTAAAGTGCCTGAAAGGAAGGATGCCAAAGTTTGACATTGTGTTTATGGATCCACCCTATGATCATGGCTTTGTTCAAAAAGCCCTGACCAATCTTTACCAAAGCAATTCAGTAACCAATGGGTCGATTGTTGTTGTGGAACATTCACCAGAGGAGCAGGTGCCTGAAAATTTTTTTGGGTTTGAAATGACTGACCAGAGAAGATACGGTAGAACTTGTTTTTCTTTTTTACGTGTTCAACAGATAGCAGAAAAGGAAAGATCCACCTGATGAAGAAGAAAATTGCAATTTATCCGGGATCCTTTGATCCTCCCACCAATGGGCATCTTGATATCATTGAAAGAGGGTTACAGTTGTTTGATGGCGTGATTGTTTCCATTATGAACAATCCAGCCAAACAATCCCTGTTTACTCTTGAAGAGCGAATGGAGCTGCTGAGAGAGATCACAAAAACATTTTCAAATATTGAAATTGATTCATCTGATGGGCTGGTGGTGGATTATGCGGTGAAACGGAATGCCCATGCAATCCTTAGGGGGATGCGCGCGGTTTCTGATTTTGAATTTGAGTTTCAAATGGCCCTTATGAACAGGCGGTTGAACCGTGATATACAGACTGTATTTCTGATGACAGGGCTTCGATGGATATTTATCAGCTCATCCATCATCAAAGAGGCTGCACGTTTTGGCGGAGATGTGTCGGATATGGTGCCATTGGTGGTATATCGGAAATTGAAAGAGAAATTTCCTTTGATGAAGTAAGGTAATCATATGAATTTATGGCAGCTTCATATCTTTTGTAAAGTGATTGAACTGAAAAGCTTTTCAAAGACAGGTGAAGTTATTCATCTGTCTCAACCCACCATCAGTACGCATATCAAGGATCTGGAAAGCTATTTCGGCTGTCAATTGATCGACCGGATGGGGAAACAGGCACTTCCGACAAAGGCCGGAGAACTTCTTTACGGATATGCACGCAGGCTTTTATTGCTCAGTGAAGAGACCAAAAGCGCAATTGCTGCCTTTAAAGGAAAGCTGACGGGAAGGCTTGCCATTGGCGGAAGCACGATTCCGGGTGGATATCTCCTTCCCAAGGTAATTGGAGAGTTCACGAAACAATACAAAGATGTGTCTGTGTCCATATCCATCAGCGATACCAAAAAAATTGTGGAGGATACTCAAAAAGGGCTGATCGAGTTTGGCATTGTAGGCGGAAAATCTTTTGTTAAGGGGATTGTGCAGGAAAAACTGATGGAAGATGATATGCGCCTGATTGTTCCGGCCGATCACAAGTGGGCTTTGAAAAAAACAGTGACCATTTCGATGCTTCAGAAAGAACCATTCCTGATTCGCGAGCAAGGTTCGGGTACACTTTCTTCATTAAAGAACAGCCTGGCCAAAATCCATATTGATCTTCAATCTTTCAATATTATTGCCGAGATGGGAAGCACAACCGCTGTTATCCAGGGAATCAAAAACCGGATCGGGGTTTCAATCTTATCCCCGATAGCGATCCAGGAGGAGCTTCAGGCCGGATCACTTGTTGCCCTTATGGTTGAAGGACTGGATTTGAAGCGGAGTTTTTATCTGATCCGTCATGGACAGCGAACCGCCTCTCCGATTGGTCATACTTTTATCCGGTTTCTTCATGAAACTGTTGCATCGTCGATCAACGCATAGCATGCACGCGGAACAGCCCGGTCCCGGTCATTGTATCTTCCGGATAGAAGAGCTTTTCAGCAATCCTTTTGGCAGTCTGGGCAAGGCAAGGGTTCCCTGATGGCTGTAAGGGACATCGAACAGTCCCATACCAACCGTTCCGGATATTTCGTAATTGTGGGTGTCCTGTTGCGCTACTTCAGACACGGAACGAAACAACTCCAGATAATTGATGCGGATGGGGAGATCCACTGCTTGAGCGGCGTTTGCCGGAAGATGGATCGCTACCTGAAAATCGCCCTTGATAAAATCCTGGCCATCAATGCGGAGCCGGTAACACAGGCTTTCGAGGTTCAGGTTGATGGAATTTGGATTGGTGACCCGGAATCGGAACACCGCCGTGCAGTCGAGCAGGGAGATGTCCTTCATGGAAACGCTGTCGAGCTCCACCGTGGGTTTCTGGATCATGCTTTGAAACATGGCGCATCCAATGATGGATAATACCAAGGTCATGACAAGAAAAAACCGTTTTTTCATGCGGCTGCCTTTTTTTCGGGGTATCGATCTCTTTCCCGACGATGCTGAGAGTTTTTGGTTTGCTGGCCAATACATTGGATCGATAGGTAAAAAAATCCTTTGCCCTTCAAAATCCGTCAGGAAAACGAACCCGATTTTTCAAGATTTTCCTGATAGGTTTCAATCAACTCGATTGCTTCCAGCCTGGATGAAAGCCTCTTTACAGACTCTCTGAATTTTCCGGCATCGGGCAGCCCTTTGACAAACCAGCAGAGCCTGCTGCGCATGATGCGGCATGCATGCGCTTCCCCAATATAGGTTATGGAATCATCCAGATAGCGTTTCATGATTCGGAACAGACTGGAAATATCATATACCGGTTCCGGATCTCCCTTCAGCCGGGCAATCACCTGGGAAAAGATCAACGGGTTTCCAATGGCCGCCCTTCCGATCATGATTCCGTCGCATCCGGTTGCCTCAAACATCCGGACAGCGTCATCCGCACAGGTAATATCTCCATTTCCAATCACCGGAATGGAGAGTTTTTTTTTGATTTTTCCAATCAGGGTCCAGTCAGAATATCCTTTGAAACCCTGGCTTGCGGTTCGTGGATGAACTGTAATTGCATCCACACCACAATTTTCTGCAATATGGGAAATCTCAACAGCCTGATCACCTGTGTTGTCCCAGCCAGTTCGGATTTTGATGGTAAGGGGAATCCGGATCGATTTTCGGACAGCGGTAAGAACCGCCTCGGCAATACCCGGTGTTTTCATCAACGCAACACCCGATCCGCTTTTAACAATTTTCCGCACCGAACATCCGAAATTGATATCCAGGATATCGGCACCGGAGTTTTCGATGATTCCTGCGGCTCTGGCCATGATTTCAGGAACAGAGCCAAACAGCTGCACAGACAGAGGTTTTTCAGAAGGCACACTGTCCATGAGCTGGATCGTTTTTTTGGATTCATAGATCAAACCGTTTGCGCTGATCATCTCTGAACATACCAGACCGCATCCAGCTTCTTTTACCATGAGCCGAAAGGGAAGATTGGTTATGCCGGCCATAGGAGCCATAACTGTTTTGTTCGGGATTGTAATGGAACCGATTTTCATGATGGCATTTATTTCCGGTCGCGGAGGGAGATCACTTTGGACTTGTCTGCCTTTTCTTTGTTCCCCTTGGATTCTGCTGGTAAATCTTCAGGGCTTTTTTGATCCAATTCATCCGGTGAGACAACCTTTTCCAGTCGCATCCGGTTCCCGTTCATGGTGAATTCAGCGCCTTCAATATAGATGTCTTTCAGTATCCATGTGATGGTCTGTAATGGTATTTGCAGCATCAACAGTTTGATATGATACCAGTCTTTCTTATGATCCGGCTGGATATCTTCCACCCGTGCAAACCCGATGGGCTTGTCTTCAAAATAAATCAGCACAACATCATTCTTCTGGGTCATGATCCTATTTCCTATGAACAAAATGATCCGTTTTTGTAAAACAACACCAAGACAACCATTTTATCCGGTTTGGGTCAACAGGTTTTCAAAATATCCGACATGACATGAATTTTCCCCTTGTATGCTCGAATGAATATGGATATGTCGAATCTGTTGAATTGTATTGTAATTCAAGAGTAATCAAATCCATGTTTTTTGTGTAATATAAATAAGGTAGGGTATTCCAACAGTATGAAAGCAAAATCGTTTTCCTCTGGTTCGGGGTTCATGCAGCTTGTTTTTTCTCTTTTCATCCTAAGCAACATTTTCTTTTGTGTTTCCGGATGCCAGCTTTTTGCGCCCAGAATCACCGACAGGCCTGTTCTTGAAAGAATCGCACCGGAAGCGTATCCGGAGTTCGGGGACGACATGTCATACGAGGGGCTGGAACAGAGCATCAGGATGAGCCTTTCTTATTTGAGGAAATTGCCCGGGGGTCGTGTTTTTCAATTTGGTGAGGATTCCTTTGATTGCAGGCATATGATTGAATCCCTGGAATATTTTTTACAATTTATCAGAACCCATCCGTCAAAACAGGAATTGAACGCTTTTATTGCATCCAATTATCTGGTCTACAAATCGATTGCAAATGATCAAGATGACGGAGTGCTGTTTACCGGGTATTATGAACCTTTATTAAAAGGAAGCCTTGCGCAGAGCGCTGAATTTCCATACCCGGTTTTTTCTCTTCCGGATGATATTGCATTTATTGATCTGTCTTTGTTTGATCCGACACTCACGGGTTCGAAACAGCGGGTTGGCCGGATAACCGATGATCACAAAGTCATTCCCTACTATCAAAGGAAGGAGATTGTTCAGAATAACCTGAACGGAAAATCCATTCCCCTGGCATGGGTAGGTGATCGTGTGGGTCTTTTTTTCTTGGAGATTCAGGGATCTGGAAAAATTGATGTGGACGGAAGCGTCCCGATCAATGTACATTATCATGCAACGAACGGACACCCTTATAAAAGTATCGGTGCGCTGCTGATTCAGGAGAAGAAGATCCCAAAGGAAGAGATGTCCATGCAGAAAATAAGGGAATATTTGCAGAATCATCCGGAGGAGGTAGATGATATACTGAACTATAATCCAAGTTATGTTTTTTTTAAACTGGAAGAGAATGGCCCAGTCGGTTGTCTAGGAGTACCGGTGACTCCGGGTCGTTCAATCGCACTGCAAAGACGGATTTTTCCTGCTGCGGCTCTTGGATTTATAGAATCAAAGAAGCCGGTGATAGATGGAAACATGGAAATCCAGGACTGGACAAATTTTCAGAGATTTGTCATGAATCAGGATACAGGAGGAGCCATAAAAGGTGCCGGACGGGCGGATCTTTTTTGGGGAAACGGTCCATATGCAGAAATTGCAGCAGGTTATATGCAGCATCCGGGAAAATTATTTTTTATGATTTTAAAACCAAATTCAGAAAAACAATAACCATCCAAAAATTGCTACACTTGACACTCCGATGGAAAATACGTATGTGTTTTCAGCACACGTTGCGATTCTGCTTGCTGTGTGGCCCTTTTTACAGGGTATAATATAAAAAAGCGGGTTACAATAAAGAGGAGAAATATTCCATGTTTGGTATTGGAATGCAAGAGATGATATTGATTTTGGCGATTGCCCTGATTGTCATTGGCCCTAAAAAGCTTCCGGATCTGGCCAAATCCCTTGGCAGGGCGTTTGGTGAGTTCAAAAAAGCCACCAATGAATTAAAGGAATCGTTTGATGTGAACCAGAACCTGAATCAGGTCAAAAAGTCCTTTGATGAAATAAATGATGATGTAAAGGATGCGCTTGTGTTTGATCGGGAAAAATTGACAGAAAAAGGGCCTGATTCTGACACGAAAACAGGTGCTGAAAAAACAGAAACAGAAAACCGGGAAGAAAAAAAGAATACGCCATCGGAAATCCAAGATGAACGAAGATGATAAATTACCCTTTACAGCTCATCTGGAAGAGCTGAGAACAAGACTGATACGATGTTTTATTGCAATTGGAGTCGGTTTTGCCATTTCCTATGGATTTAAGGAAAAGCTTTTTGAGATTTTAATGTCCCCCCTTGTTACTGTGATGAAAGGGGAAACAAAAATGATTTTTACCGGATTGGCAGAAGCCTTTTTCACATATATGAAAGTGGCCTTTTTGTCCGGTCTGTTACTCGCATCGCCGGTAATTTTTTTTGAATTCTGGATGTTTGTTTCTCCCGGGTTGTATAAAAAAGAGAGAAAGGTTTTAATTCCGATCATGGTTCTTTCCACTGCGTTTTTTCTGGGAGGAGCGCTGTTTGGTTATTTTATTGTGTTTCCATATGGATTCGAGTTTTTTCTCGGATTTGCCAATGAAAACATTCTTGCTCTTCCCTCCATGGAAGAATACCTGAGTTTTGTGTCCAAGATGCTGATTGCTTTCGGGCTGGTGTTTGAATTGCCCCTGGTACTGACCTTTATGGCAAGACTTGGGATTGTTTCCGTGGATTTTTTAAAAACAAATCGGAAATATGCGATTCTTGTGATTTTTATCGTCGCGGCTATTTTGACACCGCCGGATGTTATTTCACAGGTCATGATGGCCGTGCCCCTGATGTTTTTATACGAGATCGGTATTATCGGGGCACGCATGTTTGGAAAAAAACAGCCGGAAGCATAATCACAGCTTAATTTTCCAAATATCGCGACAATACTCTTGAATGGCGCGATCTGATGAGAACTTGCCGATACGAGCCACGTTCAACAGCGACATGCGGGTCCAGGCCTCTTGATCCTGCCAGAGGGCGTTGACCTTTTTCTGGCAATCGATGTAGGACTGGTAGTCGGCCATTAGCATATATTTATCCTCGTAGAGTAAAGAGTTGACCAGCGGCTTGAAAAGGTCGGCATCCCCACCGGAGAAAAAACCGGATTGAATGCGATTGATCACCCCACGTAACGCTTCATTGCTGTTGTAGTAATCCATGGGACAATATCCAGATGATTTCAAATCCTCCACCTGAGCGGCGTCAAGTCCGAATAAAAAGAAATTTTCAGGTCCAACCTCCTGCCGGATTTCGACATTGGCTCCGTCCAACGTTCCGATGGTCAAAGCTCCGTTCATGGAAAATTTCATGTTGCCTGTTCCGGATGCTTCTTTTCCAGCCGTAGAAATCTGCTCAGACAAATCAGCTGGCGGATACACCCTGTGGCCGATTTTGACATTGAAATTGCGAATGAATACGATTTTCAGACGTTCCCCCACATCCGGATCTGTATTGACGACATTGGCCACGGAATTGATGAGCTTGATGATCAATTTGGCCATTTCATACCCTGGTGCTGCCTTACCGCCGAAAATAAAGGTGCGGGAGGGGATATCGACATTGGGATTGTTTTTAATCTGGTTATACAGGGTGATGATATGCAGAATGTTCAAATGCTGGCGCTTGTATTCATGAATACGTTTTACCTGAACATCGAACAAAGAATTGGTGTCCAAGGAAACTTTTGTTTTGTTGAAAACATATTCGGCCTGCTCTCTTTTATTGTTTTGTTTTACCAGCCACCATTTGGCCAGAAACTCCTTATTATCCGCAAATGCTTCGAGTTCCTTTAATTTTTCAAGGTTTTGAATCCAGCCGTCGCCAATTTTTTCTGTAATCAGACTGGTTAATCTGGGATTGCACAACACCATCCAGCGCCGTGGGGTGACGCCATTGGTCTTGTTGCTGAATTTTTCAGGTGTAATGGCATAGAAGTCACTCAAGGTGTGCTTTTTCAGCAATTCCGTATGGAGCTCGGCAACTCCGTTGATTGCATGACTTCCTACGCAGGCCAGATTTGCCATGCGTATATATTTATTTCCGTTTTCGTCGATCAATGACAATTGATCGATACGCAGGTTTTTTTTCGGAAATCGGGTTCGAATATCATCTAGAAAATGTTGATTGATATCGTATATGATTTCCATATGCCGGGGTAGCAGGCTGGAAAACAGCGGCAGGGACCATTTTTCCAGGGCTTCGGGCAACAAGGTGTGATTTGTATAGCTGAAGGTGTTTTGGGTGATCTTCCAGGCGTCTTCCCAATCCAGGGTATGTTTATCCACCAGAAGGCGCATCAGCTCTGCTACGGCAATGGACGGATGTGTGTCGTTCAATTGAACGGCAAAGGTTTCTGGCAGGCTGTCGATTGATGCGTTTTTTAAAAGATGCATATCGATGAGATTCTGAAGGGAACAGGAGACGAAAAAATATTGCTGCTCCAGTCGTAATTGTTTGCCCCGGAGTTGTTCATCATTGGGGTAAAGGATTTTTGTGATATTTTCGGCTGCCACTTTCATTTCAACGGCGCCATAGTAATCACCTATATTGAAATCCTGAAAATCGAAAGATTCATGGGCTTCTGCCTTCCAGAGCCTCAGCATACTGGCGGTTTCCACATTGTAGCCCATTATGGGAGTGTCATAGGCCATGCCTTTTATGATTTTGCCGGGGACCCATTTGATACGTGTCTTCCCGTTTGCATCTTGATACTGTTCCGTATGTCCGCCGAAAAAGACATCATACACCCGTTCGGGTCTGGGAATTTCCCATGGATTGCCGAGCTGCAACCAGTTATCGGTCAGTTCAACCTGCCATCCATTACGAAAGGTCTGGTGAAACATCCCGTGTTCATAGCGTATCCCGAAACCAATGGCAGTGACACCAAGGGTTGCGAGAGACTCCATATAACAGGCTGCAAGCCGGCCGAGACCACCGTTACCCAAGCCGGGCTCGGGTTCGTGTTCGATGATTGAGTCAAGATCCATATTGAGTTCATGGGTCGCAAGCTTCATGGTATCGTAAATGCCGAGACTGATCAGATTTCGTTTGAGTTGGGGGCCAATAAGGAATTCGGCGGAAAAATAGCAAACCGCTTTTGTCGGGGACATGAAGAAGTTTTCGACCGTGTTCATCCAGTATTTAATCATTCGATTGCGGACGCTGTAGGCAACCGCCAGATACTGATCATTCAACGTGATCATGGATGCTGGCTTACCAAGAACATATTGCAGATTTTCTTGGATATCCTGTTTGATGCTTTCCAGGTCCAGACTGGTCCGGACGCTCCTAACGGATTGGGTTGAGGTGAGGTTCTGTGTATCTTTTTTCATGGGTTGTTTTTCCTTTGCTCTTGGGTGTTCCGTGTCAGCATCTTTCAAAGAATCGCGCATGAATCATTCTGAAAAATTGTAATGACAGGCATCCCCCGAAGCAATTGGCGGTTAGGGGATAAATGAAAACCGATGCCAGGATGTCCCTAACGTATCAGTACCATTTGATTTAATGAGGGATAGATCTTGTACTTTTTTGAAAGTGAATATATGTGATGGAAGTTTGTGTGTCAACAACATTGAAGATGAACCGTTTCCCTGCTTTGGAATATGGCAAATAGGAATTGGAAAAAGCGTTTTGCCGTGATAAGTGGCTTACTATGAGAAAAAAAGTCTTGCAGTCCAACTACAGATTGTCGGAGATGGAATAATTTTGACCCGACCTGCTCAGATTGAAAATGTTCAACGACACGTCGTGCTTGTCTGCCCTGAAGTTCATTGGAACACCGGTAACATCGGACGCACATGCCTGGGAGTGGATGCTCATCTGCACCTGATCGAACCGCTTGGATTTTCGTTGAGTGAAAAGGAAGTCAAGCGGGCAGGATTGGATTACTGGCATAAGGTAAAGCTTACTGTCTGGAGCAGTTTTCAGGCTTTTTCAACCCATATCAAACCGCAAAACAAAGAGGTTGTTTTATTCTCCAAGAGTGGTGAAAAGCCGTTTTGGGATATGCCATCCCGGGAACGGATGTTTCTTATATTCGGATCGGAAACCCGGGGATTGCCGGAATCGATGATATCCTGTTATCCGGACGCATTGTACCATATCCCTTCTAACCGGGAGATCCGTAGCCTGAA
>PNOB01000053.1 GCA_013824585.1 Desulfobacterium sp.
GACGGAGTCCATAACCGTCGTATCCTTTTTTTTTATGAATCCAGCAGCACGGACATAAACGTTAAACTTTCCCGCTGTGCCTGGAAAATTCTGAGCGTCTATTTGAAACATTCCTTGATCGATAACAACGCCAATCCCGGTGCGGTGATCGCTGTCCAGACCTTCGGCGATTTTCAAAATTTCAATCCTCACCTCCATATTATCGCAACCGATAGCTGTTTTACAGGCAATAGAACCTTTCAGGTGGGGCATTGCCCCAAGCCATCCGATCTTGAAGACCTGTTCCGTAATGAAGTCTTGAAAATGCTCAAAGCCGAAGGGAAAATCAATGATGTCATAATTGCAAATATCCTGTCATGGCATCATACCGGTTAGTATCCCCTGCATCCGTGCATCGGCCTGGGAGCTACCCCCTGCGATCCGGAAACAACACCGAATGAATGATTAACTATCGCGATCGCTTGCTGTCGGTTGGAATCCGGCCGATGATATCCCGGATTCCCCTTCTTGACATTTCCGTAACACCGTCCGGAACCTAATGTCTGGTTTTGAGGTACAGGAGAAACCAGATCCATAACCGCCGGCCAAAATCGGTTTGAACCCCGATCCGTTTCATCCACTCTATCCGTACCCACCGCTCCCCGGTGAAACCGGGCAGGAGATTTACGACGCTGCTTGTCAGTTTCCGAATATTCCCATGATCAGCGGAGGTAATCAGCTCTTTGAAAAAAATGAGCACCCCCGGCAGCCATTTGTATTCGGAATGAAACCAGTAATTCGAATTCTCATCCCGCAAAAGGCTGTCAAAACGCGTAACATATTCGCAAAGCTGGTCATCTTTTCCCAACCACAAACAAGTCATGCAATACAAGCTGACAATATATCGGATGGTATGATCATGATGAAGGTTGTCGATTGCAAACCGGCTTGAAGTGTAAAGCTCGTTGAGGGTATCCCCTTTGTTTAAACCATCCTTGCCATGCTGCAGACCGATCATATAATTGTTAAGCGCCCACATCTCACACCCCGGATGATTCCGCCAGTCCTTCATCCAGTTTTTCAGTTCTTCAAACTCTCTTCTGATATTCAGCGTATATCCGACAGCCTGCCAAATCTCCGTGCATTCCCGGCAATAGTCCTTTTTTCCCACCCAAAATTTGCGGACCAGCCCTGAATGTCCAAGATCGCATATCTTTTCTATCACCCGGGCAGTCTGGTAGCCCTGATCAATCCCTTGGGTAGAATGGAGAAGTTCTTCCAGATACTGTACCACCTGACGCTGATCCAGCCAGCCGGCATCCAGTTTATCGATAATAAAACCGAATGTGTACCGGTGAATCTTTCGTCCGGCCTGGATAACGGCGTGTGCCTGCCGGATGAACTCCGCGCCGGCTGCCGCATCGCTCAGAACTTTCCAGGTATTATTCAGGCACCAGGATGACAGCTCCTCAGGCAGCTGAATCATCCGGATCGAGCATTCCAGCGCTCCGGAAGTATCATCTGCCGCGGCCAGATATGCGGCTCTTCGGGCCAGAACAAACGGGGAATCGGGGAAATGAGCGGCGATTCTTCCAATCACTTCACCGGCTTCCGGCAGGGCTTCGCGCAGCATCAACTGATCATAGCGCTGAATATGGACAGTCTGATTTTTCGGAAACTCCTTGAGAAGAGTTTTCCATTCTTCTTCGATCCTCTCCAGGAGACTCCCTGCCTGCTCCAGAACGATCAGTTTTTCTGCAGTGAAATTCGGATCGTCCGACATAACCGGATGAACATCCTCCAGCATCTCACGCGCCACCTCCCATTGTTCGTCTTCCTGTATCCAGTTTAACAGCAGCCGCCAGGACCAGCTGTGCGCCGGCCATCTTTTTATGTTGTCCTTCAGGGCGATCATGGCGTCGTCATCACCTCTTTTACGTTTGATCCATGCAATACGAGCAGATGCATTTGAAGCATACTCACTCATTTTTTTCATCGGCTCGACAGCGGCCATTGCCTCTTCATACCGGTGCTGATTTGTCAGCAGTTCCGAGAGAGCATCTGCCGCATCATACAACTGCGAATTGAGATGAATCGCTGTGCGGTAGCTGTCCTCGATTTCTACCGTGTCTTTTATTTGCCGGCTGCGCCACAGAGTGTCACCCAGGATCTGCCATAAGTAGGCCCCTTCCGGATATACCCGCACACCGTCCCTGGCCAGTTCGACCGACAGGTCATCCGCTTCCATGGAGAGCAGAAAATCGATCAGCTGTCGTCGGAAATCAATTTTTTCCGGTATTTTCTGAATGCCTTCAGCAATCAGTTTCCGGGCATGTTCCTGATTGCCATTGCACCAGAGAATACGAATCAGTCGAAACTGGACCAGATCATCCAACGGGTTATAGTGCAGTCCTTCCTTCAGGATTCGAACCGCCTCCTCGGTTTTGCCATCGGCTTCCAGCATATCCGCGAACTGGCAGCGGATGAATCCGTTAAACGGATTGTGCTTCAATATATCCCGCATCAGGGGCACTATCTTGCCGGTTTGATTCAATATCTGATAGGCCCGCACCAGAACGATCTTCAGGTCTTGAAAATTCGGGAACCGTTCGATTGCTTTGACAATCAGACTGACGGCCGCATGGGTGTCGCTCTGACTTCTGCTTTTGTATAAAAGCATCTCGGCTTTGGATACAATCAGTTCCGGATCATACGGGAGCACCACCAGCCAGCGGTCAATTTTTTGATTTGCCTCCTTGACTCCGAATCGTTCGGCGATCATCCCGATCAGATCCCGGGCAACCGATTTAAAACCGGACTGGCGAAACATGATACCGATCAATTGATTCATCAGTTTTCGCTGCAATTCCTCTTGAAAACCGACCGAACAGTCCCAAACACGGCGATAGGAGTAATGATATCCCGGGTCGGTCGTCAATGCCTGTAAAAACAATGCGGTGGCTTTTTCGGTTTTCCCGATATAATTGAAATAATTGCCTTTCAGCGCCAGAAAAACCGGTAATGACGGACAAAGCGTGTTGCAACGACTGATAACCGTTTTGATCTCCTTCTCCGTTTCCTGAATTTTGGGTCCCTTTTCGCTGTCGATATCCTGCAGAAGCAGAAATCCGATTTCTCGCAGAGCCCACGTATCATGCGGATTCCTTTTCAGGCGTTTTCGCAGCAATCCAACCTGCGTCTGATAATCGAAAACCTCCCGCAACCGCCGGTAGTGAAGTTCTTCAAAATATTCATTTTCCGAATTTTCCTGCATCCATTTACCGGTCGTCCCCAGTGCCTCCTTTCGGCCGACCTTATACCCCAACAATTCGGAATATTTTTCACGGGCACCCATTTCCGCGGGCGCTTCCGCCACCCATATCCGGGCCGTTTCAAGCGCCTTTGCCCACATTCCGCAGTTGTGATAAAAAGAGGTCGCTGTCTGCAGTCGCCTTATCCTGTGCCCGGAATCCCATACTCTCTGAAAGGATTCCCCGGCTTTCACCTTTTGACCCATTCTGAGCCAGAAATCGACGGCATATGAGTGCAAATCCACATCCGTCTTCCGGTGCAGCTGGGCAGTTTCCATCGCCGGAATGGCTTTTTCCGGATACCCGTAATTTTCATAGGTCTGTATCAATGTGATCCAGACTTCACCGCCCTTTAAACTTTCCCCTAACATTTTGGTGCGTTTTTCCAGAAAATCAAACCCGTCGGTTTCTCTCTTGATCATCCGGTTGGCGTCACAGTAAGCCAGGGCAAAATGATTGTGTTCAATTTCAAGCATCGCTGCCAGACGATAGGGTAAAATGCTTTTTTCATATATTCCATGCCGGTAGTAGAGATCGCCGAGTATATGATACAAGAAGGAGTTATACGGTTCCCGCTTCAGTGCTCCCCATACCAGCTTCTCCGCTTCCGGCAACCCTGAGCGGTTGATACCGATATAATCGGCATAACGGGCCACATAATCCCCGGGCGGGTATTGCCAGGGCTGCCTGGCGCGAATTCCGGGCCATTTCTTTCTCAAGACAATCCGTTTCAAAGTTTCCATGATGGTAGGCGTATTGCCGGTGTGGTAGTAACTGTCCAGCATTTCCTTCTGCAGGGGATGGGAGTTCGGGTATTTATTTAAAAGCTTTTCCTGCAGTTTGATGCCTTCGATGGGATTGCCTCGCCGACAATAGGAAATCGCTTTCAGGCGATGATAAAACGGGTGTCTGGCGTACTTTTTCTGCAGTTCCTGCAAAACTTTTTCACCGTGTTTCCCGCCGCTTCTGTTTTGGATCCTGATATAATTCAGATATGCGGCATATGGCTCGGACTGCCGGTCCGGAATCAAATCCAGCAAATGAGTGCAGCGACTAGGAACCACGGCCAGCGCCTCCGGTGTATATGGATCCTTGCGGGAATCCATTTCATTCAGCAAAAAATAGTCCAGCCGGACATAGCCCGGATCATGAATTTTCAGAACACCGGCCTGCTCATCAACACCGATGACCGCAACGGCATGATAATAGTAAACGGTTTGGATCAGCAGTACAAAGGGCAGTTTATTTTCCAGAAGGGTAATGCACAGTTCAGGAGTCGGAATGAACGGTCTGCAAGCGAATCCCCGCTCCTCAAGCCAGTCCACCGCCTGCCAGACAGCGGTGCCGGCATAGGTCAGTTCTTCTACCAATGATTGCTCGTCGATCGATTCCTGAAAAGCGCTTACGACAGTAGATATGCTGCTGGGCAGGCACGTGTTGTGTTTTTGATACACCGGCTGGTATTCCAATATCACCGGGGCCTTGTTTTCGTTGCGGGTGATATTTTCGACCACTGTTTTGAAAAACGGCTCAAGGTCGTTCCCGGCAAGGAAATGCAGCTTGCTTCTGTCCTCATACAGCAATGTGATGTCACATTGTAACCCCGCGATTCGCTGTCTGGTTTCCTCATCTGCCAGCGGTGCAAGTGATCCGATCCGATCCGAAAGCATCCATGCCTCGTCAGCCAGGCGCAGCCGTTTTTTCTGGTCGGAGCGTTCCGCCAAAGCGCATGCATACCATATCGTTGTAATCAGCGTCTCATATGACTGAAGGTTTTGTGCCGCCGACAGAAACAGATTCGCTGCTGTTTCCAATCGGCCCAGACGGACCAGAATATTGCCCAAAGTAACGGCGGCCTGAGGCATGCCGGGTGACATTTTCCATGCGGTCAGGGCGATCCCTTCTGCTTTTTTCCACTGGTCATCGGCAAGCATGACTTCTGCTTCACAGCAGGCCACCCATGCCTTGTCGACTCCCTGCGACTTTGCATTTTTGATATACTGATAAGCTTTTTGAAAATCTCTTAATTTCGCATAAATCCAACCATAACTGCCGAATGCCACCGCTTTTATCTCCGGCGGCGCATAGGAAAGACCGGGATCTTTTTCCAGATCCGTAAGAAGATGCAGAAGGTGGTTTTGTTTATTGGCTACTTCACCGGCATAATACCGGACATAAGGATCAGCAGTATCCGCCCCCCGGCCTTTTTGAAAAAATTTCTCCAGAAGCTTCCCGCTTCCCAATCGATTTGCCAGACGCCCGAGCAGAATGCAAGCCCTGGGAGGATAAAGTACCTCATCCGCATCTTCGGTCAGAAAAACCTGCGCTTCTCGGTAGGCATCGAAAAACCGGTTGGCATCATACAGGGACTGGATGGTTGACAACAATTCCGGATCAATTATCATATCGAAGGTTTCCTGTCAGAAGGATCTGTATTCTCTTCATCGAATCTGGTAACGGTATCAAGACAAATTCCAACCTGGCTGTCCGGTATGCAAATCCGCGTCGTACCGGACATGATTCAGCATCCGGTTCTCGATACGGATACTGAATTTCTCCGGAATACCATTTGCCGGCCGGTATTGGTTCCGGATGAATAAGCAGAATAAATTTCGGCGATCATATCAAATAACATAGAGAATTCAAGCCTGAATTCTCTATCATGTTCAAGGAATCAATTGTCATTGGGGGCAATTTTGAAAAACCCCGTTTCTATAGCCGGGAACTGCTCCGGCCAGCACTATTGCGGCAACCGGAAAGAGCCGACTTTCCTGATTCCGGGAATAAAAACCAGGTTCTCCTCCGGACGGATTCTGATGCCGAAGTCGTTCACATTGCTGCCCATGGAAATGTCTCTAACCGTGAAATCGGATTTACGGATAAGCAGAAGCCTGGAATCGTATCCGGGGATTTTCCCTTTCAGAGACAGCAGCTTGACCGAAAGGCAGAGTATGGAATCGTTTTCGAAAAGCACAGTGCAGCCATACAGGCCTTTGATTTTCTGGGGCAGGTTGTCAATTGTTATCTCTTCTCTTTTTTCCCCGCTGAATTTGTCGATGAAGATCAGCTTGTTGTTGCCGGCTTGATTGGCGAGGACAAGATACTGATCCGTAACGCTTCTGAATAGGGTTCCGGGCTGATAGGTGAAGCAGATCGATCCGTTGTCTCCATTTACCACGCTTTTCTCTGTATATAGAAAAATGCCCTTTTCCGAACCGCCCGAATCCTTCATCGTGCCGTGAGCAGCCATTATGGATTCGACCTTCTTGGGTTCATTCCAGAGCGGTTTCATTGAAGCCAGATCAAAATGATTATTCTTCATCGAACAGAATAAATCAGAGGTGCCTCTCCGGTTTTCATTCAACTGTTTTCAACTTTTTAAACGCCTCTCTACATGTTGCATAGATATTGCCGTTGACACACAAGTGCCCTTCTTGTATGTTCATCTCTAAAAAAAACAATGTCTTATCCAATATCCAAATGATTGAACAGGAGAGCGGGATAAGGGAAATTTCAAATGCTATTTCACTGATTAATGATAATACTCAAACAAATACGGCAGCAACGGATACAATTGCTGGAAGTTCTTCAATTCTCGTTACTATGGCATTTACCCTTAAGAAAAGGTTGAAAATGAACAGGACAGGCTTCGGCAGTAAAAAAATCGTATATAAGAATGGGCCCCCGTATTCGATAAAGTCAGTTGAGAGGTGTCTATGAAAAAATGGACCATGAAGGCCGCCATTATAGCTCTGATTATTATGGTGTTGCTCACTGCCATCCTTACCTATTTCAATTCAAGATTGTTAAGCTCCGGTGATGATTACCTGCCTGACCGGGCAATCGTGGATAATCTACGCTCCATGAAGATCAAGGTTAAAAATGGCATTTCTTTCTTTGGAGATGCGAAGATGGAGCGACGCGAGGGCAACATAATTTTACATCTTTCCGGGACGCCCTATGAGATGGGATATCAGCATGGAAAGCTGTTAAAGAAGGATATTCATGAGGGCGTCGTTCCTGTTTTCTCCAATCCCGTAAGCCACTCACCTGATTATCGGGACATGCCCGGGCTCGTGCAAAAGCTTGTAATGAAGTATCTTGAGTGGAAGGTCTATGCTCCAATAGAGAGGAATATGCCAGAGGAATACCTTGAGGAACTCAGAGGGCTGGCAGATGGATCCGGGATTGAATATCGAATGATTTTTATCTCGAATTTTCTCTCTGATCTCACCATGGCGATGTTGCCGGAGGTAATCGGTAAAAAAGCAAAAAACTTTGGAGTTTATTCCGAATGCTCTGATTTTGCCGCTTCAGGAAAGGCCACGAAGGATGGGAAGCTCATTGTCGGGAGGAATACCGATTACAGCGGCCAGGGACGATGGATGGCGCATCAGACGCTCATCTTCTACAAACCGAAGAAACAGTATGCTTATGTGAATGTCACCACCGCCGGTATGCTCAAATGCAATTCGGCAATGAACGAGAAGGGTATTACCATGGGCGGACATTTCATGGGATTTGCGGGCGCCACGCCGGAGGGCGTCTCTTTTACAATTTTTGAAAATGAAATCATGAGAAAAGCCGGAAGTATTGATGAGGCGCTAAAAATTCTCAGAAGCGGCAGGATCGGCGGATCCTTCGGGCTGGTGATCGCGGACGGGAGAACGGGCGACGCAATTGTTGTGGAAGCGGCAGGGGATCGATTGGGAGTTCGAAAGATGAAGAGAGGCTCTATCTGCCTAACAAATTTCGCAACAACCCCTGAACTCAGGGGAGTAGACCTTCTGGCAAAGTACAACATCATGATGCGGGACCTGGTCGGGAGATACAAACAGCTGGAGCGGCTTATTGAGAAGAACTACGGAAAAATAACACCGCATCTCGGAGCTGAGTTCATGGGCGATCACGATGATATTGTAGCAGGTCAGGAGCGGCCCGTGGGATACGTGGTCGGGAATACCATTAATGTAACCTCGGTTGTCTTTCAGCCCGGAGACGGTCTTTTTTGGGTTGCGACAGGCCTGGAACCTGCATGCATGAGCAGGTATCTTGGTTTCGATTTCAAGTCAGAGATGAATGGGAAAAAATCGCAGGTCACTCCCCATATACTCAACGGCTATCGCTGGAAACAGAAATCTTACGAGGAGGCGCTCGGTTCATATATGGCTGCCTATAAGGCATATTTGGAAAACTACCGCGATACTGGTGCGTATATGGCATTGTTGAATAGAGCAAGAGAGAAGGCGCCTCGAGAATCGGTTTTTATTCGAATACTTTCTCAAATTCTCATTCACCGGGGTGAGTATGATAAAGCCATCAGTTTATTAAGCCAGTCGATTGAATTTCCTCAGGCAAACAACGAGCGGGCTATCGCCTATCTTCATCTCGGACAGGCCTGTGACCTGATAGGCCGGAGAGATGATGCCATGAATGCCTATAATAATATATTGATCCTTCGCGAGAATCATGGCAACGACTTTGAAAAAGGCATTAATGATATGGTGTTTGGCATGGCAAGGAAATATTATCGACAGCCGTTCACGAGAAAGAATATGCAGGATATACCCGTAGGATTTAATCTTAGCTCGGGCCTTGAGTGATCTTCTGGTTATAGATTGATCTTGATTTTTATACGAGTGATTTCCTCAGGTATCATTGTGATATCGAACACACTATTGAAAAGCTTTCTAAAGATGAAGCGAAAGTATTCCTCGTGGTCCGGTTAAATATTGGGCATTTAGAATAGTGAGCCTACTAAACAAATCAAAGATTTGTATTAAGATTGGAGGGTGTAATGGAGGTTCAAAAAAATAATCGAATTATTAGCCTCAACACCACATAGGGGGTGCAGGTACCAAATGCGGCGAAAAAGCAGCCGATATCATTAAAAATATTTTAACCTCTGTCTGAGCAGAAGTTGTTCGCCAAAAATTTAAATCTCCTATAACCTATATTTGGCAAATTTATTATTTTACAGATGCAATGATATGCGCTCTGATACTTTCAATCTTTGTTGTTTTTGCAAATTTTTTCATAAATATCAGGATACAACCTCTTCGCGCATTCTGGACAAATAGAATGGCTGAATTCAGCTTCCGAGTTTTCTTTTATGTATGATTCTATTTGTTTCCAGTTGCCATTATCATCACGGATCTTTTTGCAAGAAGAACAGATAGGAAGAAGTCCGCTCAATTTTTTGATATCGGCAATCGCTTTTTGAAGTTCTGTAATCAGCCTCTCACGCTCTTCTTCTGCCCGCTTGCGCTCAGAGATATCGCGAATAATCACCAGGACAGCCGCTCTTCCCCTGTAGGGAACAACTCCGCTATTGAATTCAACATCTATCTTTCTGCCGTCCTTATGCCTTATCGCCGTTTCATAGACGGATTCTATCTGTTCTCCTGACAGGTGACGCAAGTAATGGTCGCCGACTCTGGAACTTTCGGCTGAATCGATATAGTCGATGAAAGGCTTGCCGAGCAACTCTACCCTGGAGTAACCTGAAATCTCCTCTATACGCGGATTGGCATATTCAATAACACCGTCTTGAACCATAATGATCCCGTCGTTAGCCCGCTCCACCAGATTCCGGTGCTTTTCTTCACTTTCAATCAGGGCCGCCTCGGCTCGATTCCTTTCCTCCATGATCTTTTGTTTGCCGAGAATTTTCATGACCACGGAAGGAAGGAGTTCAAGATAATAGCCATCGGGATCTTTTATGATGTAGTCGGCGGCGCCCAACTTCATCGCCTCAGTGGCGATTTCCTCGCTGCCCGTTCCCGTGATCATGATCATGGGCGGAGAATCATCTTTACCAGAAAGTATCCGAATAACATCCAATCCAGAATAATTTGGCATCTTATGATCCATGGCAACGATATCATAGGATTGTGACGCAACCATGGCTAAACCTTCTTTACCATCACAGACAATATCCACCCTGTGGCCCGCCCGTTCCAGACTTTTTTTAAATAGAGCTGCCAATCCCGGATCGTCTTCCATATAGAGGATATGAACTTGTTTATGCTCAGTCATGGTTCATTCTCCATTCGGTAGCATTACGATTGATATGAGCAAGCCAAGCTTCTGAATGGCGTCACAGAACTTCTCGTAATCCACCGGTTTTGTGATATAGACATTACATCCCAAATCATAGCATTTGGAGACCTCGCGGGCATCGTCGGTGCTCGTCAGAATGATCACCGGTATCCTCCTGGTACGGCTGTTCTCTTTCATGCGCTTGAGGACATGAAAGCCATCCAGGACGGGCATATTCAGGTCAAGCAAGACTACAAGTGGCGAGGGACGCACAGATTGAGCATACGCGCCTTCACAGAAGAGAAAATCGACAGCTTGCTGGCCATCGGACAATTTAATGATCTCATTGGCGACATAACGCCTGAGGTTTTTTTCGATCAGGCGGGCATGCCCGGGATCATCTTCAACCAGTAGAATCGTAGCTTCACGATTAATATTAATATTCATAGGTTCCTCCGTTCACGAGTTTTTTTGAGATGATGAAAGTAAAAGTTGTTCCCATGCCGGGTTCCGATGCCCACCGGATATGACCGCCATGGCGCCGAACCACCGTCTGCACATACGCAAGACCCATTCCTTCACCGGGGACGTCCTGAACACCAAGCCGGTTGAAGATCTCAAAAATTTTCGGTATGTCCTGTTCAGCAATTCCCTTCCCGTTATCCTGAATATGAAAGGTTGTGACTTTTTCCCCCTGCTCACCCCAGATGCGGATTTCTCCGGCGCGCTCCTGGGAGAGATATTTTATGGCATTGTCAAGGAGGTTCCCCAAAATATGTTCCATAGAAATCCGGTCAGCCGTCACCTCCGGCAGCGATTCCACGTTTACCCTTACATGCCGTTCCTCAATCTGATGGGCAATGCTTTTCAAGATATTCTGGACAAGGTCATTCATATCAATCGGCTCAAATGTCAGATCACGGTGTCCTAAGCGCGATAGCTTCAGGATGGAATTGATCAGACTATCCATGCGGGTTACGGATGTTGCAATAAAAGCCAACGCTTCCGGCACATCTTCATGAATGGCGGCACGGACTGCTTCCCGATTCTCTGTATTCATGAAGGGTATCAATTCTTCGACAGCCGATTGGATCGTGTCGGTGGCAGAACGAAGTTCACCGGAAAATCCCTTGATGTTTATCAATGGTGCCCGCATGTCGTGGGAGACAATATATGTAAATTTCTTGAGATCTTCATTGGCAGCTCTCAGATCGGCTGTGCGCTTGTCTACCAGTTCTTCAAGATGATCTTTGGCGGTTTCCAGATCGTGAGTCTTCTGTTTTACCTGCAATGCTATCTGATTCACTGAATCGGCGAGTATTCCCACCTCGTCATTGGTTGTAACTGCCAATTTAACATCATAATCACCATATGCTATTTTCTTGGCATGCTCCGAGACGTTGATTACAGGTCGTGATACAAAACGGGACATGAAGTAGTTGATCAGCAACACAATGGCTGTAAATGAAAGTGAGAAGATGAGGATGACTTGAAGCAGCGCTGACAATACTCTGTCGCTTATGACGCTGGTGCGGAAACCTATCCTTATTAGTCCACGGTGGGCATTTGCGGAATCTATTATGGGGATGGTTAAATCATAGTAAGTTGGACCGTCGAATCTCTTGTAGCTTTGTGTAAGAGGCTTGAGCGAAGCGATGCTTCTTTTCATGACATCATCGGCAAATACCTTGCCGACCACTGCAGGGTCGCTATGATATAGCATTTCCCCGTTAATGTCTGCAATTCCCACATATGACACATAGGCATTGTTTTCTAACAGTTGGCGGCACTTTTTGTCCATACCGGTAAACGATTCAATGGGCAGCCCCAGGCTCAGCAGTTCGGTCACGATCGAGTTCAGGCTGTGGCCGATGCCATATGTACCGATAAGGATGGCTTCGGTATAGTTCTTCTTGAAGTTTACAGTAAGCACAGCAGAACTTATGGAAAGGGATACGAACAAGACTGTGATTGTAATAAGAATTATTTTCTTGCTCAGTTTCATCAGAAGATCCTTTTGATTTCAAAATCTTCAACCTCTATCGGACGATGTTCTCCCCAGCCATCTGGAGCAATTCGACAGGAACATCGAGTCCAAACCGCCTTGCCTTCTGTAGGTCAACGGCAACTCCATACTTTCGAGGCCATTCAGGTATGATATCGCCAACCTTTTTGCCTTCAAAAAGTTCTTTTATCATCCTGGCCGCCTGGTTGCCAATACTTTCATGTGAAGGGTATAGAGTGGCTGTCGCCCCCCATTTGTCCATTACATCATCTTTTACGAGGCCGATAAGCGGCTTTCTGGATGTTTTGTAAACGACCTGTGCAAAGTTTCTCCGTGTCCCCATCTGGTCGCAGGGCTTGATATAGGCATCCACCTTTGGATCAAGTTGTTGTATGTATTTCTTTGAATTTTCCACCATTGCCTTATCCCCATCCTCTCCTGTCACCAGAGGAACCGGCATGAACATGATCTTGATGTCCTTAAAATCAGGGTCGTTTTTCAGAAGCTCCTCAATCCATCTCCTATAGCTGTGCGATTGGGACATATCAGCATAGATCAGTCCGAAGGTTTTGGCCTTGGGCATGAGCCGCCTGATGAATTGCAGACGTGCCTTGACCGGCACCGGGTAACATACGCCGGTGAAATTCGCACGCGGCCTGCTGCTGAAATCCTTGATGACACCGATTCCAGAAGGGTCGGTTGGCGATCCGAAAACCACCGGCTGTGTTTTTCCGTACAGGGTGTTCCTGGCAGATATTGTGGCGGCTGTGCCACCGACAAATATGACATCATAGGAGTTTTTCAGCTCCTCGTTGAGGATGCGTTCACCTTTTTTTATGTCGTTGCCGGAAAACCTGATGGTGGTTTTGAGGTTTCTGCCCTCAACATATCCGTAGCCTTCAATGGCATTAAGGAGCGAAGCGCGAACTTCGTCATACGGATTTCCCTTTTGAGAATCAAGGATGAGCAATTTGTAAACTTTTGCGTCTTTAGTTGGGATGTCGCCTGCAGATATTCGTTGGGTGCCAAGCGTCACTACAAAGGTTATGTTCAGCAATAGAATCCAGAAGGTAGACGATCTCCATATCCTCATTTGTCAGATCCTCCCTTTGTTCTGTTTTGTTACGTATGGCAGGAAGGATTTGTCAACACAAAAATATTGAAGCATAAATTGGCTTTCGTTATTGTCCCCCTCGGGGATTGGGAGAAATATCCTTTCAGATCAACCGGTCCCTGATCGGTTCCCGGCAGGTGATGCCATAATTGCAAATATCCTGTCATGGCATCATACCGGTTTTAATGTGTATTGCAGCAGCACCATTGAGCCCCATGACGAGAACGCCCTTGAGAAGCTTGCGCGTTACATTATTCGAGCAGCCTTCTCCCAGGAGCGCATGAACAATATCACCACCGGCCTGAACATCTAAAACCTTTCATGCGCTCGACTGGCTGGCCCAGTTGACCACGCATATTCATTGAAATTCCAGATATCATCAAAAAAATCCTGAAACATCTTGATCTTTGGGACACGCAGTGAAGCTTAGCGCTAAACGAACAACCATGATCCGCCAAAAATCACCGCTATCGCAACTCAAGCCTCATATGATGATGCGTATAGCGCTACGGTTGCGCCTGGCGGCTTGGAAAACAGCACTGCGTGTCCCAGATTCCACAATATGATTACTGGATTCAATAAAAAAATCATCCATCGCGGCATACCCGATACCTGCGTCAAAAATCAGTATGAACGAATGATTTTTCATCATTGAGCAGAAGAAATCAGAGGTGCCTCTCCGATTTTCATTCAACTGTTTTCAACTTTTCGAACATTTCTCTACATGTTGCATAGATATTGCCGTTGACACACAAGTACCCTTCTTGTATGTTCATCTCTAAAAAAAGCAACGTCTTATCCAATACATAAGGAGGTATGGCCTTATGAAAAAATTTTATGTTTTAATCTGTTTTTTTTATATTTTATCCGGAAATGCGTTTTCTAAAGACCCCATGAAAATTGTATACTTTGACAATTTTCAGCCTTTTTCATGGCAGGAGAACCACAAGATGCAGGGCATTTTGATAGATGTTTTGAATGAGGCCCTGCAGAAAAGAATGGGAATACCCCTTATACATGAAGGCTTTCCCTGGGAAAGAGCCCAATTGCTTGTAAAAAAGAATGAGGCCGATGCTTTCGCCACTGTGCCGACGCCGGCAAGACTCGAATACACGGTTGTATGCAAGGAGCCTGTCATTAATTCCACCTTTACGCTTTTCGTCAACAAGAACAATCCCAGGATAAACGAACTGAAAGCTGTTAAAAATTTGTCAGAGTTAAATAAATTCAAACTGGGTCATTATATCGGCAGCGGATGGGCGAAAAAAAACCTCGATAAAATGGATATTTACTGGTGCGGCAAGCTCGATCAAACGATAGAAATGCTTTCCCGTAACAGGATAGACGCGTTTATTGATGTTTCACAGGTTGTAAGGTATAATGTAAAAAAACTGAAACATGAAGACGTTATCATCGAACTTCCAACGATTTTCGATAAAAGCCCTTTCTGCCTCTGTATAGGAAAAAAATCCGGATACTCGAATATCTTAAACAAGTTTGATGAGACAATGAAAAAGATGGAGGCGGACGGAACCCTGGAAAAAATTTATCAGAAATATAAATAATATTTTACATCAGTATTTTTTCAACAGGGAACTAATGGGGACGTCCATGATTTCATGAAATTCTCCATAGAAAAGCATAGGCCCTACTATACCCCAAAATGGGCGCTAAGCTTCTGCATGCTTCTGGGCAGACTTGAAATTTATACGCTCATTATCCTGTTTATTCCGGAATTCCGGCGGAAATAGTGCGGTTTTTCCAGGGTGACTGTGCTTACGTTCTTTCACAGAAAGATATGGGAAGGACTGGGGAAGCGATCCAAATTCATTTGGATCGCCAATAGAAACGAGTCAATCGGACAGCCTGAAAACCCCCGATCAATCAATACCCAGATAGGCCTTTTGGACCATTTCATTTTGTTTCAGGCTGGCTGCTGTGTCGCTGACGACAATCTTGCCATTCTGGAGCACATAGCCCCGGTGCGCAATGGAAAGGGCCATCAGCGCATTCTGTTCTACCAGCAGGATTGTCGTGCCCTTCTCGTTCAAGGCTTTGATGATATCAAAAATCAGCTCCACAAGAACCGGGGAAAGCCCCATGGAAGGCTCGTCGAGCATCAGAAGACGCGGATTCAACATCAGTCCGCGGGCAATGGCAAGCATCTGTTGTTCGCCGCCCGAAAGGGTACCGCCATACTGGCTGATCCGTTCTTTAAGCCGCGGAAACATCTCAAACCCGTATTCCATCCGGCGCTCAATCTCCTCCGGATCATCCAGCGTGAATGCACCCATCTCCAGATTCTCCTTGACGGTCAGTTTCGGAAAAATTCCCCGGCCCTCAGGCACGTGGCCGAGACCTGCAAGGACGATGGAATGCGGTTTCATCTGGGAGATATCCTTGCCGCCCAGCAGGATCTTTCCCTGCTTGGGGTGTATTAACCCGGAGATGGTGCGCAGCGTGGTGCTCTTGCCGGCGCCGTTCGAGCCGATCAGCGTCACGATCTCGCCCTCGTTGACCTTGATCGAGATACCTTTAAGGGCATGGATATGGCCATAGAAGCTGTGAATGTCATGAAGGGATAAGAGGCTCATGCGTTCTTCTCCTCATGTTGGCCGGCGGCTGCGCCGCGCCCGAGATAAGCCTCAATGACCTGGGTGTTGGAACGGATCTCATCCGGCGTCCCTTCGGCAATTTTTTCACCGTGATCCATTACGCATATCTGCTCCGAGATATTCATGACCACGCGCATATCGTGTTCGATGAGAAGAATCGTGATGCCCTTTTCATCCCGGATACGCCGGAACAGACGAATGACATCCTCGGTTTCCTGCGGGTTCATGCCGGCGGCCGGTTCATC
>PNOB01000054.1 GCA_013824585.1 Desulfobacterium sp.
ATTAGATTTTTTTTTTGGGAATCAATTATGTGGATGATTTTTATTTTCTTTGATAATAATTACAACTATATAAAATTATTATCATATTAACCGATAATATGCAAGAACATTGTCAGATCTTTCCGGATATCGACATCTGACAAAATAATCAGCCCGATAGTTAAAACCGAAACCAGGAAGATTGATCCGTAATAACTGACGTTAATCCTGCCGGGTATGACCATACGTCTCTTTTATGAAAAATGAGGCCAGAAGTGCCACCAGAGCGGATATGAACAGGAAAAAGAGCAGTGCCGAATACCCTTCCTGCGAATGTCCACCTGTTGAATTCTTGGGATAGGCATCCAGGATTTTCCCCAAAAGAGGCATGAAAACCGCACCCCCCAGAAATGGAAACAGATTGACGGTACCAACCGATGTGCCTGCAATTTCAATCGGGAACAGTTCTTTGGCCGATGTAAAACCAATTATCACAATGGCGGAAGAGCTCACGGAAAACAGAAAGAATATACAATAAAGAGAGGATTTCGAAAATCCATCCGGGAAAAAGAACAGCAAACCAAACAGCAGGCTCAATACGGATGAACAAAGGATAAACATTTTTTTTCGGCTTTTCAGGATACGATCCGAAAGGATTCCAAGCAGAGGGCTTCCGATGATCATTCCCCAGGCAATCATGCTCAATATTGATCCGGCTTCTGCACGGGACATTCCAATCACATGCATGAGATAAGGACCACTCCATAAGCCTCCGAAACTGAAAAAAATACCGCAATTAAAAAAAAACCAGATCGCCAGCGGCCAGAAATTCCGTTCCGAGATAACCAGCCATGCCCCACTCAGCAGTGAACTCTTTCCAAAGGAGGAATATAAATCTTCTACCGGATCTATGGCTGAATCAATACCCACCCGTTGGGTATCCGGGGGTTGATCCCGTACCAGCAGCCATGCGAAAATTGCGATGAAAAAGGTCAGGAGACCGATTATTTCAAAGGACAGTCTCCACCCCAGGCTTGCGGCCATGGATGCCAAAGCCCAGGTAGCCATCAGAACCCCGACTCCGCCGACAGCATTTAATATCCCGGCCATCTGGGCGAATTCATCTTTCCGATACCATTGGGACAGTATCTTCATCGTCGGAATAAACACCATGGAAACACCAAAACCGACCATCACCCGACCGGCAAAAGCCATCCCGATTGTGGGAGCCAGGCCGAACAACAGGCTCCCGATCGCTGCAATGACCAGAAAAAAAGTAACGGTTTTCCGGGGGCCGATGGAATCGGAAAGCAGACCGGCAGGTAACTGCATGGCTGCATAACAATAAAAATAAACAGAGCCCAGCATCCCCATGATGCTTGCGGATGTATGGAATTCCGCTATCAGTTCATCCGCCACAACCGACAAAGAGAGCCGGTGAAAATATACAAACAGGTACGCCATGGCAAGGATTGTAAAAATTATCCAGCGGTAGCCTGCCTTTTCTTCCAACAGTTGATCGGTTTGTAATTTTTGCACTGAATATCTCCTTGCATTGAAAATGGTATATAATACAGACCGGATATAAAATAAAAGAAAAAACTCATTTGCCTGACACTCCTGTGATCAGAAATAGCCAAAAGTGCACCATCCCATTTTCTTTCCCTTGACAGTCAGAACCAAACAGAATAAAAAATGAATAGCATATAATAAACTATACGAAAAAATAGCTGACGAATCAAATAGTCAACTGTTGAAACAAAAAAAAATCATTCTGTTTTTATAAGGGAATGTCCACATTAAATAAAAGGAGCAAATGAAAAAAATGGCACAATTATTAGCAGATCGTCGTGATATTGATTTTGTCATCTGGGAGCAGTTCAATGGAGAAGATCTGTTGAATCATGATATATTTTCTGAATACAGCCGCAAAACCTGTGAGCTGATGCTTACCGAAGCCCGTAAACTTGCGATTAATGAAGTCCTTCCCACCATGGTGGATGGTGACAGACAGGGTGTGCATCTGGAAAACGGCATGGTCAAGGTTCCCGAGTCCTACCATCGTGTCTACCAGTTGATGAAAGAAGGTGAATGGGGAAATCTCATGGTTTCCGAAGAAATGGGCGGACAGGGAGCGCCTCCCCATGTGGGTCTTGCCACCATTGAATACTTTATGGCTGCAAACTGGTCTCTCTACTCCTACCTTTCCATGGGAAACGGGGCAGCCGAAATGATTCAACTGTATGGTACGGAGGAACAGAAAACAAAATACATCAAAAAAATGACCTCAGGGTCTTGGGGCGGCACCATGCTGCTGACCGAATCCAATGCCGGAAGTGACGTGGGAGCCTTGACCACCTCTGCTGTAAAAAATAATGACGGCACCTATCATCTGACCGGAGAAAAAATCTTCATCACAAACGGAGAGCATGATCTGGTCGAGAATATTATCCATCCGGTGCTGGCCCGGATCGAAGGTGCACCAGCCGGAACCAAAGGGATTTCCATCTTTATTGTCCCCAAATTTCTCGTCAATGATGATGGTTCGCTGGGGGAAAGGAACGATATTATATGCTCCGGCGTGGAAGAGAAGATGGGAATACACGGTTCCGCCACCTGCACCATGACCCTTGGCGCAAAGGGGAAATGCGTGGGCTATCTTATGGGTGAAGAAAACAAGGGAATAAGAGTTATGTTTCACATGATGAATCATGCCCGGATGGCCACCGGTCTTCAAGGTCTGGCATATGCTTCGGCAGCCTATATGCTGGCCGTGAATTATGCCCGCCAGCGGATTCAGGGACGGGATCTGGCCGACTTTTCAAATCACAGCGCCCCATCCGTTCCCATCATCAAGCATCCTGATGTCCGGAGAAATCTTCTGAAAATGAAATCCTATGTGGACGGCATGCGCAGTTTTTTCTACTATACCACCACCATCGGCATGAAGGAAAAACTGGGTGAAACTGAGGAGGATCGATCTTTTCATGGCGACCTTTTTGGTTTGTTTACGCCCATCATCAAGGACTATCTTTCCGTCAAGGGACACGATGTCTGTATCCAGGCCATTCAGGTTTACGGAGGAGCCGGTTATACACAGGATTACCCGGTGGAGCAATATGCCCGTGACTGCAAGATCGCTTCCATCTATGAGGGTACCAGCGGGATTCAAGCCATGGATTTTCTTGCCCGTAAAATCGGCATGCGGAATGGAAAAATCTTTGGACACTTTATCGGTGAAATTCAGAAAACCGTTGCAGAGGCCAAAAAGGCGGAAGGTCTTTCCGGTATAGCCGGAAAAGTGGAAACCGCAGCCAACCGTCTTGTGGAAGTCGCCATGCACATCGGTAAAACCGCCATGTCCCTGGAATACAAAACCGCTTTTGCAAATTCAGTTCCATTTCTCGAAACCGTTGGTGACGTCATTATGGCCTGGATGCTTTTATGGCGGGCAGTTATCGCGAACCAGCAGATTTCCGCCGATGCGAAAAAAAAGGATATCTCTTTTTACAAAGGTCAGATCAAAACCGCTGAGTTTTTTATCCAGACCCTCCTTCCTGCAACCATGGGGAATATGGAGGCGATCATGAATACCTGTTCGGCTTCGATTGATATAGAAGATGACGGTTTTGGGGGGGTATAACCTGGACTCCGGTTTTCACCGGAGTAACGGAAGTCGGGTTTTTATGAGTTCGTCAAATGCAAATATGAAAAAGGAGGAATAATGGCTTACGCATACCAGAAAGAAGATACACAATCCGGTTTGTTCTTTTCCCAGGCAGAACGATTTGGAAACGATGTTTTCATGCGGGCAAAACTGAACAATGGCGAACCATGTGATGAATGGGTGGATATCACCTGGAAAGAAGCTGCAAATGAAGCAAAGCTCATGGGGGCCGGCCTGATCGAAATGGGGATTCAAAAAAAAGACTGCATCGGCATTTTCGCCCATAACCGACCCAGATGGATCATAACGGATCAGGCCATCCAGGGAGCCGGAGGCGTCGCAGTCCCGATCTATCCGACCAGTACCGACAAACAGCTTATCTTCATCCTGAACGACTGCAGAGCAAAAGCCATTATCACCGGAGACAGAGCCCTTGCGGAACAGGCCCTTCGGGTGAAACCCGAAGTCTCCTCTCTCCAATTTGTTGCCTGCATGACTTCCGGCCAGGGTCTGTCCGATGAACATCTTATCAGTTACGACCAACTGATTCAAAAAGGCAAACAGTCTCAGGATTCACAAAATCAGCTTGAACATAGAAAAAAAGATCTGGCCCTGGAAGACTATGCATTAATCATTTACACCTCCGGCACAACCGGAAATCCAAAAGGCGTGGTATTGAATCAGAGCAATCTGAAGGCTCAGACAGATGTTTTAATGAGCACGCCGATTTTGCAGAAAATCATGGAAAGAGGAATCCGTCTGGAAAGCCTCTGCTTTCTCCCCCTTTGCCACATCATGGGGAGAACCAATGACTACCACTTGCAGATGGCCATTGGAAATAAAATTGCCTTTGCGGAAAGTATCCAGAAAGTTCAGGACAATCTTCTTGAAATCAAACCACAGGTACTGTTTTCAGTCCCGAGGTTGTATGAAAAAATTTATGAGGCTGTCAAACTGAATGGAGAAACTCTGACCGGGCGAAAGAAAAAAGTTTTTGACTGGGCCATGAAAGCAGGAGATGTTGCCTCTGACTATCTGATTGAAGGAAAACCAATGCCTCCTCCTGTTTCCATCAAATTCGCTCTATCCAACCTGCTGGTGTATGATAAAATCAGAAAAATAGTGGGTTTCGACCGTCTTGTCGTGGCCGGAAGCGGTGGCGGTGCGCTGCCCGGAGAGATCACCAAATTTTTCCGGAGCATGAATATCACCATAACCGAAGGATATGGCTTGACTGAAACCACATCTGCGGTATCCTCCAATGCTCCTGTTTTTGTTGAACCGCTGCCGGACAAATGGATCTACCGAAAGGCTATGGACTGGCTGGTTGATGTGCAGTTTCTGTTACAGGGAAACGGCATATGCCCATTCAAATCCTTGAAGGGAGCCCTCAAGGCAACCGTTGTATCCAAAACGATTCTTCCTAAATTTATCATAAAGCCAGGATTTGTCGGACGACCATGTAAGGATACGGAAATCAAAATCGCACAAGACGGTGAAATTCTAGTAAAGGGCCCACAGGTTTTCTGGCAGGGCAATGGATATTTCAATCAAAAGGGAAAAACCGATGAGGTATTCACACCCGATGGTTTTTTCATGACCGGAGATGTCGGTGAATTTGATTCCAATGGATTTCTGAAAATCACGGACCGTAAAAAAGAACTGATCGTCACTTCAGGAGGCAAGAATATCGCACCCCATCCCATAGAGATGGCCCTGGTGATGGACATGTTTATCGACTATGCCTGTGTGATCGGAGAAGGAAAGAACTACATCACGGCACTGATCGTTCCCCAGTTTGAACTTCTGGAAGAAGTGGCCAGAGAAAAAAACATTACACATAAAAGCCATGAGGATCTGATCCAGCATCCTGAAATTATCAAATTCTTTGAAGAAAAAGTGAATGAGGTCAATCAGGGACTGGCGCGATACGAACAGATCAAGAAGTTCCGTCTGATCTCCCATCCGTTCAGCGAAGAAACCGGTGAACTGACACCGACCCTGAAGATGAAACGAAGAGTGATCACCGAAAAATACAGCGGAGAGATTCAAGCCCTGTATGCATGACCCGTAAATGGTACTGACGCATCCGAATACTTGCGTATTCCGGAACGATTGCCACGCAAGTATCGGATTGTCAGTAACCGGATATCCCCTCTCCTCTCCGATCACATATCATTCCATTTTGCAATCAAGATGACATGATTCGTAGGGGCAAGGCCCCTGTGCCTGCCCTTTGTGTGGCCATATATCGTGTCAACATGGAAAGCAAGCCGGAGTTTTTGAACCTCATGTTTGCAGTGGAGGACGTGAGATGACCGCAATCAGCATCCATGCAGACTTACCGGCTTGCACTCCATGAGATTAAACAGCGGATTCAAACGACTCAAACACTGGCAATACTGGCTGCCAATTATGAGCTACTGAGCTTGTATTGGTACATTGGCCATAAGATTGTATCGTTGCAGCAGGCGCAGGGCTGGGGAGGTGCCGTGGTGGAACAAATAGCGGCGGATTTACAGGCCGAGCATCTAGCCATTCAAGGGTTTTCCCGTACCAGCTTGTTTGCCATACGTCAGTTTTACATTTTCTTTTCTTCTCGTTTTGAAGTTGTCCCACAGCCCGTGGGACAATTAATGATATCTTCACCGGAGAAAATTATTCACAAAACAGACTCTCTCATAAAAAATATAGCCCATGCAATACAATATCCTGCTCACCTGTTTTGTGCGACGATTTTGTTGAAATTTAAATACCATCATTACCCTCACTGTCATCGGAGCGCTTACGGATAGCGCAACTCCTCGTGATTACAGGTTTAAGATGAAAATCAGAGTGAAAGAAGAAGATGGATTTGAACCGTCGACAATGTGTCGACAGTTCAAATTACCTGCTCCTAACGGAAAGATGCGGCAAACCGATTGCGCGAACATAAAAGGTATCTTCCGGATCATCCAGCCCATCCCCTCACCCAAGACTGAACCTTTCAAGCGCTGGCTGGCCAAAGTCGCTTATGATCTGACCTGAGTTGGTGAAGCCGGTGTCAGGCTTTATTCTGCGGGTCAGCCAGGCGATGCACGTTTGGATAAACTTCTGTATCAGGCCAAGCTTGCTTTGGATGAAAATTTAAGATTATAAGTGGTCCGGCGGATGTTTGAAATCCGTTTTGGAGAAAAACCACCGGAGCGCCGGAGTTTGGAGCAGTTAAGAGGGATAGAAGGTGTTCGGGTAAGGAAAATATATGAACTGATGGCCCAGCAATACAAGGTCCCGTAAACAATATGTTCCAGGAAGTAACTTCCCCACAGACGTGGGGATGAACCGAATATCACGAGCCAATTTCAAAACCTTTAAAAAGCGTCACACCGGCGAAAGCCGATGCCCAAAAAAGAGCCAAAAATACTGGATTCCGGGTCTCCGCTTTGCTCCGCCCGGAATGACGGGGTTTATTTCTTTTGAGTGATAAAAAAATTTGAACATCGGGTATAAAGGAAATTCGAGCCCTTTATTCCTGATCCAAAAAGGTCACTGACAAATCCCTGTCAGTGCCCGGGAACTCCCTGCCCCCCGGGTTTAAACCGGAAAATTTGATATGGCGCGTTCTCCTTGATATGGGATTCGCTCTTTCCCACAACATTCATCAGATCGCTGCATGTGAAGTAAAGCCATCCATCCGGGCCGAAACTGAACCCGTCTGGCCAGCGGAAAGCTGGGTCTTTGATGAGTGTTTTCAATTGACGATGCTGACCAATGACATGCACTGCGGAATGCTCCATATCGGAGATATAAATATTGCCATCCAAGTCTGTCGTAATCCCGTCACTCATGGTCTTATCTGCAAAAACCTCAACATAGGATGAAAGAGCCTCCGGAGACAAAGCATGATCCATCAGATATGATGCCTTGATACGATACAGTTTTTCACCGTTCACGGCCCCGTAATACAGCCATTGATTCTCACGATCCAGCGCGATTGAATCCACGGCAATTTTAAGAGAAAGCCCCATCAGGCTGAAGTCTTCCTTTCCGACCCGCAGGGTTTTGTCAGACGCCCGCACAGACGCATGGTCTTCCAGAACCCGCCGCGCAACCTTTGTTTTGACATCATAGACAATAATCGAAGGATCGCCGCCGATCAGAGGGACAGGTGCTCCGGTATCTGCGATAAAAATCGTGTCCCCAGATGAACTCACCTGAAAATCATTTAAAAAAGACCCGAATCCGGCAATATCGGAATGAAATTCATGTTCATGCACCACCTGTCCGGTCTTTATATCAAAGGCCATAATCCGGGGCTGGCGGATTCCAAAATAACCGTGATCCAGCGTCCACAATAGGTTTGCCGCATCAATGCGAAGGGACAGGACTGTATCAAAAAACGGTTTGCCGGATCGTTTTTTCTGAAATTCCGAATCCGGAAATGGTACAGCTTTTCCTCCTGTCCATTCCGCGACTTTGATATCCGGGTTTCCGTCAGGGTGGAAGGTGAAAAAAATTCGATGGTCACGAGATACGGCGATATTGCCCGGAGGCCCGGACAGGTTGGCAACAACCTCAACACTATCTGCTTTGAATACAGGCTGACCGCTGTAATCATTCATATAAATTCGTGAGCATCCGCAAAAGAAAAATAGTAAGGTGAATAATTTGAACCATAGCCGAACCATAAATCACTCCTCCTGTATTTTACGATTACTGACCCCGCTTCCTCCGGGCAGTCACGGTCTCTCCGCCAATTCCCCGGTTGTCTGTTTCCACCTCTTCAAGTAGCTGCTTCAACCATGGCAAAATGATATATGTTAATGAATCTTTCACCCATTTCAAATATTCCGGGCTTTGAGATTCCATGCCCAATATACCGGCATAATAGTCGCTTGCACCCAGATAATTGATTGCCATGGTGTTAAAATTGGTTGTCAGCCTTTGAATATCAAAATCAGCGCCTTTTACCGGAACTGACTTGATGAATGCCTGCATCGCATTTAAAAAAAACTGCTGCAGGAGTTGGTATCCTGGAATAATGTCGAACTGTTTTGCCTGAACCAGGTTGAGCGCAATGATCCGCATGGGCTTTGGATGTTTCAGTGCAAAATCAATGAACCGGTCAATATAAAGTGAAAATCCTTTTTCCGGGCCTAATGCTGCCAAACCATCAAACCATTGAACATTAGCCTTATAGTACTCATCAATCGTAATTTTCAATACTTCCTGAAACAGATCCGCCTTGGTCGGGAAATAATAGTTAATCAGGGGATGATCCACTTCTGCCTCTTTACCAATCATGCGAATGCTGGCTGCATAATACGGAAAATTGGAAAATATAGTGCTTGCCGCTTTAACAATTTTTTCCCGTGTGGTTGGCTTCAGGCTTCCGCTGTTCTCATATTGATCATTTTCATTTTTACTTGCAGGCAGTTGTGATTTTTTATTTGATTTTTTCATGGACGATATTATGCTGATCCATAAAAACCCTGTCAAGTTTTTTTTACGATCGTTAAATTCACTTGACAAAAATACCAGAGCCAATTAAGTTTTTTACGATCGTAAAACAAGTATACTTGGGGTGACAGCATTTTGAATCGTATCGGTTTATGAAAAAATGTAGGTTGGGTAGAGCGGCTTTCCTCTGTTGGGTTTCACGACTATCATTCGTTTCACGATAGAGACCTGTTGCAAATGAAGCATCCGCCGCGAAACCCAACGGTCTGGAGCGTTCAACTCAACCTACTTTTCACTTTTTTATCCCAGAAAAGATCGGAGGCCCCATGAGCAAACGAAAGAGAATGAAGGACCGCTACCGATATATTTCATTTTTATCCGATATCGAAGGAATGAAAAACGCAATCGGTGAAATGAGGGGAATGTTTTTCCCAAAACAACCGCTTCTGAATCAAGACATCCGGAAAGATACTGCCCGTCCGGTTTTGGATGAAGAATGGTTTATCCGTACCCTGACAGACAAGATTGTGCATCATCCGGAAAACGGAATGGAATATCCGTTTTTCGATGAACCGATCTTTGACCAGCCGCTGGTTGGTTTTGTTCGGGGTAATGATCTGATTTTTGATCAATTCAAGGAAATTATCGGCCCACACCATTTCACTCCCTGGGAAATCATGAAATGGCAGGCGGAAAATAACGGTGTTGAACCACCGGATGCGAAAGATATCAGTGTGGTCTCCTTTGTCATGCCGATTACCCGGAATACCAAAAAAGACAATGCTGCCGCTGGTGACTGGCCTTCGGAAAGATGGGCTCAGACGCGCCTTCTGGGCGAGATTCTCAGCCAGACGATTGTGCGTGAAATCGTAACCGATCTTATGGGCAAAGGAATTCTGGCCATATCCCCGGACGTGACCCCCAACTTTAATAAAAAACGATACCCAAAGGTGGGCTGGGCATCCCCATGGTCGCACCGGCATATTGCTTATGCTGCCGGACTCGGGACATTCGGCATGCAGGATTTTTTAATCACGGAAAAAGGCTGTGCACACCGGCTCGGCAGTTTTGTGGTGAATCTGAAGCTCAAACCCAACCGGCAGCGGCCGGAAGATATTCATGCCTACTGCCTTCACTACCAGGGCATAAAATGTCTGCGATGCGCCAAACGGTGTCCGGTAAACGCGATCACTGCTGAAAATGCACACAACAAGGAAACCTGTTATCAAAAAGTAGCCCAATCCTTGAAGTATTGTAACAAAAACTATCATATTTTCATCTATGGGTGCGGCCTGTGCGCAACAGGAGTACCCTGTGAATCCGGGATTCCGGAACCCTTACGAAAATCCATGGAATCAAAATCTTTAGGGAAAAAGTAATGAAACAGATGAAAATTCTAAAACCCGGACCTGTACGAAAAATTGTTCTGGTTGTACTGGTCGTAACAGCGTGCCTTGTCGTATTCTCAGAACCATTGACAAGAATCCTTCTGAAACATGTCATACAATATCGTCTTGCCGGACTGGCGTATCCTTTTGAAGATGGCCTGCATGCCGGTCTTTGCGGAACCGGATCCCCCATGGCAGATATCAAGCGCGCCGGACCCTGTATTGCGGTTGTTGCGGGAAAACACACTTATATTGTTGATGTGGGTGATGGTAGTACCAAGAACATCACACTGATGGGATTTCAAACCGGAAAGATCGAAGCTGTTTTATTGACCCACTTCCACTCAGACCACATTGCCGGCCTTGGAGAGATTATGCTCCAGCGCTGGGCCGGCGGTTCCAACCATACTCCTTTAGATGTAATCGGTCCAACCGGCGTCGAGACAGTAGTAGATGGTTTCAATACTGCCTATTCGCTTGATGCAAAGTACAGGGTCGCTCACCATGGTTCAATAACAGTCCCTCCGTCCGGAGCCGGCGGCATGGCCAGGCCATTTCAACTGGGCCCTGAAAAAAATGCTTCGGTTGTTGTTCTTGAAAAAGAAGGTGTGAAAATTACGGCATTCAAGGTAGATCATTCTCCGGTTGAGCCAGCTGTGGGATATCGATTTGACTATAAAGGAAGATCGCTTGTGATCAGCGGTGATACGGTTTATTCGGAATCATTGTTGAAGCATTCAAAAGAAGCGGATCTGCTTTTTCATGAAGCCCTGAGCCCATGGATGGTAAGGATGATCAATGATCAGGCACATATTTCCCAGGTTCCATCCCTGAAAAAAATTACCGCAGATATTCCCGGCTATCACGCCTCGCCGGAAGATGCAGCAAAAATTGCAGACCAGGCAGGTGTTCATCATCTGGTGTATTATCACATTATTCCGCCAATTCCCTCGCAGCTTCTGAACAATTTGTTCCTTGGTAATGCAAAAGAATATTACAAAGGCCCGATCACCATGGGAGTGGATGGGATGCTGTTCAGTCTGCCACCCAACAGTAATGAGATTCAGATGAAGACAAGGCTGTAAAATGAAAACAACAAGCGAAAGGATCAAAGATAAAATCATGGAAGCAGGCGTCGATCTGGTCGGGATCGCAAGTGCCGAAGAGCTGATTCTCGCATATCCCCCAAGACCCGCCGTTGCACTGATGCCCTCTGCAAAGAGCGTTATTGTCATGGCTGTTGCGCACAGCCTTGGAGCTGTTTATTCTCCGGATATCATGCTCTGGACTCGCAACAAAATGCAAACCTCACGGTTGCTGGATGAGACTGCTGAAAAAATCAGCCGCCAACTTGAGCATGAAGGGTTTTTGTCTCTTCCCATCTCTGCGGACAAACCAGTTGAGATCCATAAGAATGATCCAAAGACCGGTAAAAAATTCCGTCAAACCCGCACCGTGGGATTTCTTTCCCTGAAACATGCGGCTGTGAGCTGCGGCATGGGTGAGATCGGCAAGAATAATCTGCTATTGACGCCCCAATTCGGGCCGCACCAGAGACTATGTGCCATCATAACCCAGGCTCCCCTAACGCCTGATCCACGGAAGGAGTTTCATCTTTGCTGCAATTGCAGAAAGTGCGTCAATGCCTGCCCTTCCGGTGCTCTCAAATCGGACCGGTATGATGTGGACCCCTGTTTTGTATACTGGTCATTTGGTTTTAAACGTCTGCCGCCTGTAAAAATCAGGGAGTGGCCGGGATATATCCGGATGATACGTCAACATACAAAAAAAAGGGATTTTCTGATTGAAAGCGGCCAGACATACATCACGGATGTGGATAACTGTATCGAGTGCATGCGTGTCTGCCCGGTGGGCGAAACCTGGAAAAATATCCGGCCAGAAGAAATTCCATTGCAAAAATCAGGCGGAACAGAGTAAAAATACAGACATCCCGGAATCGGGATGAAACCATCAATGAATACCAGGAGGATCTTTCACAATGAAGAAAACAGTTTTCATCTTCTCGATCATGTTAATGTTTGTCGGAATAGCCTTTACTGACGCGGAATCAAAAGCCTCGTCCAAAATTACGATCAAAATTGCAGCCCTTGCACCCAAGGGATCATCCCTGATGAATGTTCTGGAGGAGATGAAAGATCGGATAAAGAAAGAGACAGATAATGAGGTTAATTTCAAGATTTATCCAGGAGGTATTCAGGGGGATGAAAAAGATGTTCTGACCAAAATCAAGCTCGGGCAACTGCAAGGCGGGGCATTCACAAGCATTGGCATGGGAAGGATCGTCTCTGAGGTCAGGGTTACGGATATTCCTTTTCTTTTCAAGAATTATGAAGAGATTGCCTATGTACGGGCCAGAATCAAAGATAAACTGGAAAAACTTTTTTGGGATAAAGGATTTTATGTCGTTGCATGGGCAGATATCGGGTTTGTCCATACCTTTTCCAAAGAACCGGTTACCAGGGAAAATCTGAAAAATTTAAAAGTATGGGTCTGGGGGGATGATGTTCTGAGTACAACGGTCTGGCAGTCGGTTGGCGTAACGCCGATCTCTCTTTCCATCACCGATGTATTGACTTCTCTTTCAACAAAACTGATTGATACGGCTCCTGCAACACCGTTTGGAGCCGTGGCATTCCGATGGTATACAAAATTCAACTATATTTCGGAAATCCCCTCAACAGATCCGTCTTCCGCAATTATTGTTTCAAAAGACACATGGGAAAAAATCTCCCCGGAAAGCGTAACAAAAATCAACGGTATTGCAGACTGGTACCATGACAAAATCACCACAACCAACAGAAAGGCAAATGCCGACAGTCTCAAAATCCTGAAAGACTCGGGCATCAAGGTCGTCCCGGCGACGGATAAAAGCATACAATTTGTCACCGATATGCAACTGAGGACCAGAGAAGAGCTTGTTGGCAAACTTTATTCAAGGGAACTTCTCAACGAGGTACTCGGGTACCTTGATGAATACAGAAAAATGCATCCGGAAAGCGATTACACCAGAATCCAATAGAGCTATACCATAGAGCAAATTTCAAAACGATGAAAAAACCGTCACACCGGCGAAGGCCGGTGTCCAGAAAGAATTGAAAATACAGGATAGCGCTTCACTTTTCTGGATTCCGGCCTTCGCCGGAATGACAATAACAGACTTTTGAAATTGGCTCTTATACGATAATACATAGCAAAATCCGGATTCAAAAAGCAGGAGAAGGATATCCATGCGGTTTTACCTGGATGGCATTTTGATATGCTGGAAAATGTTCGGACTGAGCCGGCATTTTTTGCATTGCCTGATGGTGATATTTCTCTTTATGCTCCTTTTCATGATCAAAACCATCACCTGCTTTCTGGATCGGATTCTTTTTCCTGAATATCGAAATGTGGAGGTGAAAAACCCGGTTTTTATTATCGGCCACCCGCGCAGCGGGACCACATTCATGCATCACCTCTTTACCCAGACCGATGAAATGGCGGCTTTTTATTCCTGGCATATCCTGTTCCCCGCCATTACTGCACGAATCTTTATCCGGCCTATCGTCCGTTTTTTAAAACGCCGGGGAATGACAACCATCATTCCTGAAGAAACAGGGCATGGTGTTGGAATCGACAAGGTGGAAGAGGAGGAGCTGCTTTTTCTCCACAACCATGACACCCAGTTCGCCGTTGTCCTCTCCCCGCTGGGATTTCTGGAAGACACATTTGACCAGTATCGCCTTCATGACCAGATGCCCCATGATCATCGTATCTGTTCCGCCCGGTTTCTGAAATCCCTTTTTCAACGCCATATTTATTATACCGGGAAAAAACAGATTTTTGCTCAGACACATTTTTCAACCCATAGGATTAAAACATTGATGGAAGTATTTCCCGATGCCCGGTTCATTTACATGCATCGAATGCCCGAGGATACGCTGCCGTCCTCTTTTTCTCTTATGTACAATATGGTGGACCTCATCTGGGGAATGCACCGGTTCACGCCAGAGCAGATGAAACGGTTTTTTGATTACCGGTACCGTGCAAGCATCGACCTGTACCGATATTTTTATGATCTGTGGCACAATAATGATATTGATAAAAAAAGAGTACTGATCGTTCCTTATCATCATCTCCAGGAAGATCTCCTGGGTGTGTTTGAACAGGTAGTTCAGTTTACGGAGATTTCCCCCAGGGAATCGCTGCGCAAAGCCGTCCTTCATCAAGCGGCAAAGCAAAAGAAATATAAGCGAATACATCGCATCCGGCCCCTTGAAGATTTTGGAGTCGACTCCGGCCGACTGAAAACCGATTTTTCTTTTCTGTACGAAAAAAAGCCTTTTCTATGAAACCACGATCATGGCAGCACCAACTTGACTTGATATGCGAATAACGATACAAGACTTTGCAGTGATAAATCTATTTCAAAGCCATAAGGGGTGGACATGACAAATGATATATCAATGGATATGATTGATTTGGATCGGTATTATGGAAAAATTTTAACCGGGAATTATAGCCAGGAATTAAAAGATAAAGTTGCCCTTTACATCAACCGGCTCCAACTGCTGGATGAGATTGATATGCCGGCCATTATTTATCTCGCGGCATGGCATGGCAGTAATAAAACAATCTGGTATGAATTTGTCAGCAAACAATTTACCAGGTTAATGGGATGCGCTCCCGCTGAAATCAGCGGAGCTTTTCGGAACAGTGTTATTGATCGCCGGGAATATGATTATGCGGATAATTATATCTACATCCAAAAAAAAGTCGTGGATAAAAAGGAACTATACAGCTCCAGAAAAAAAATACGGCTGGAAACACGAAAAAAAGGCAATACCGAAGCTGTCTATAAATTATTGTTTGAGAAAGGCCGGGCTGTATGGCTGAAAGATCAGGCATCCATTGAATCGTTTCAAACCGATCAAATCCATCTATCTCTGGGATGCATGACCATAGTTACAAAAGAAATGGAGGCTGCGGAGGATAAGGAAAGAATCGCGGAAAAATTGAAACAGATCATCGCAGAACCCGGTGATTGAGTTTTAAAAACAATATTCAGAGCTAATTTCAAAACTATAAAAAAGAGTCACACCGGCGAAAGTCGGTGCCCAGAAAAGAGCCGATAATACTGGATAGCGCTACGCTTCACTGCGTGTCTAGTTTTCGCCGGAACTACAACAACAGACTTTTGAAATTAGCTCTTCAGAAAAGAAAAAGGCCATCTGCCCAGGGCGGATGGCCTTCTTTCGTTTATGGTAAAATCATTTGAAAGGGCGTCCGATCCGAGGTGGTGAGACAATGACTCAGGAATTTCTTCAGATCGGGATTTTCTACCGAGAAAATGGGGGAATTCCCTATTGTATTTAAAGCGAATTGCTGTTATGGGCTGTGAACCCTGTTAAAGTATGCGCGGCTTGTTTATATATCTTCAAAATACGCCCTTCCAAAGAAAATTTAACAGGTTCAAGAAAAATTAAATATTATTTCTGAAAGATATCGTCATAAATCAAGGAGTAAATACGTGGATACAACTTTTAGAGTAGCCTTAAAAATATGGGTTGTTTTACTGATTGCATTGTTTTTTTCGTCAAATGCTGTCTGTTTTGCTGATAATAAAACTCTACAGGTAACGATCGAAAAAGAATCACTCGTCCCGATCCAAGGAGCTAATGTATACCTTTTTAATGAGATGGGCTCCTACCTTGGACAAAATACAATTTCAGATTCCGCAGGATCAG